>CALDQK010000023.1 GCA_937911525.1 uncultured bacterium | reverse complement strand
CTCGAAGGCGACCCCCTTCTTCGCCGACCTGCTCGACGCGCTCCCCAGCCGCGAGCTCGGCGAGAAGCTCCTGAGCACGCAGTACGGCCAGGTCGACGAGCAGCTCGGCCGCTTCGGGCTGAGCGCCGAGGACATCGACCTCGTCGCCTTCGACCACTTCCACACGCAGGACCTCCGCCCGATCCTCGGCAGCGCCATCCCGGAGCCCGACGGCCGCCCGTGGACCGCGCGCTTCCCGAACGCGCTGCTCCTCGCGCCGAAGCAGGAGTGGGACGACTGGAACGACCTCCACCCGCTGCAGCGCGCGTGGTTCGTGGCCGACGGCAAGCGGGGCGTGCCCGAGGACCGGGTCGTGCTCTTCGACGCCGACCTCACGCTCGGCGAGGGCGCGCTCCTGCTGCGCACGCCCGGCCACACGACCGGCAACCAGACCCTCTTCCTTCACGGCGAGCGCGGCGTCTTCGGGTGCAGCGAGAACGGCTGCAGCGCCGACAACTGGTCGCCCTACGAGTCGCGCATCCCGGGCCTCCGGCGCCAGGCGCGGCGCTACGACGTCGAGGTCATCCTCAACAGCAACACGCCCGAGCTGGCCGCCGAGCAGTACAACTCGATGATCCTCGAGCGCTCCGTCGTGGACCGCTCCGAGGAGGACCCGGCCTTCGTGCAGATGTTCCCCTCGAGCGAGGTCACCCCCTCCGCCTTCGCCCCGGGCGTCCGCCCGACCATGCTCTTCCACGAGCGCGACAGCGGCACCGTCCGCGTGCCCGCGAAGAAGGCCGCGCAAGCGAGCGAGGGCCCGAGCGAAGCCGTCGCCGCCGCCGAGTAGGACGAGCGAGCCGACCCCTTCGCTCACGTTCACGCCCGAGAGAACCCGCGAGCGCAGCCGACGACCGCGCGCGTCGCTCGAGCGGCTTCGAGCTGCATGAGCAAGACCCGCCCGTCGGCCGTGCCGATCGCCACCGCGTCGCCCTGGATCGCCAGGGTCGTCGCGAAGGTGGGCACGCCGTCGACCTCGAGCTTCTCCGTCCAGCGGAGCGCGCCGGTTTCGGCGTCCAGGATCCCGAGGGTGCCGTCCATGAGCGCGAACACGACGGCGTCACCGGCAGCGCCGAGCTCCGTCGCCGCCGCGTCGACGGGGACGCTCCATGTCGGACCATCCGCCCCGAAGTCTCGGCGCTCGATGAGCTTCGAGCCCGCACCCGGTCGCGGGCCGTAGACCCGCGCGGCCCGGACGATGGACCGGGCCGAGAGCCAAGAAGCCGCGCTGTCCATCAGGTGCGTGGCCTGGTCGTCCCAGTCCATCACCTCGTCGATGGTTCCCGTCAGGTCCACGCGACAGAGGCGCTTGTGCTCATGGGACGAGGGGGGCGTGCCCCGGAGGAAGTAGAGCCCGTCGCGCCCATCCAGCCGCAGGTAGTGGTTGGCGCAGTCGTAGTGGCCGAGGTCCGTGCGCAGCGCCTCCTCGTTCGATGCGCTCAGCACGACGTCGGCGCGCTCGCGCTTCCGGCCAGGGTCTCCCGGATCCCGGCACAGCAGGTTCCCGCGCTCGTCGGTCGAGAGCACGACCGCGTGGTCGAAGCTCCGCACGGGTTCGAGCCCCGCGGGTCCGAGCCGGAAGAGCGTGGATCGGTCTGCGACGTTTTCGATGAAGTCCGCCGGACGAAAGACGTGGACCAGCCGTGAGCCGAGCGCCTCGACGAGCTGCACGCCGTGGCCTTCGCCCCGGATGTGTTGGAGCCGCGCGCCCGTCCGCGTGTTCCACACCTCGACATGGCAGCGGTCGTGCGTGGCCGCGAGAAGCTCCGGCGAGAGCCACATCAGGTCCCACACCCTCGAGCGCTCTTCGTAGGGCGCCGACCCCATGACCTCGGTGAAGCGGGACCGCCGCTCGCGGGACTCGATGGGGGAGGAGCCGAAGCCGAGCGTCGCTGGATCGATCGGTTGGAGATCGGCTAACCGAGGGTCTCGGTTGGAGCCGCTCGACCGGAAGCCGGACGCGTGGATGTCCCGCAGGTCGTCGAGCACGAGGCCCACGTAGGTGTCGAAGGCCTCGTTTTCCTCTCCCGGGTACTCCTCTTCGTCGCGAGGATGGAGAAGGACCGCGAGGCGAGCCCCATCCACCCAGCGACAGGCGGTCACGTCGCGGGACTCCCCGAGCAGCGTGCGCACCTCCGCGCTCTCCCAGTTCCAGAGCCAGAGGTCGCCCTCGAACTGGTAGCCTCCGTCGTAGCTGCCGGTCCCGATGGCGACGAGCGGACGAGTGGGATGGAAGGCGACGTCGCGGATCGGGAAGCGAGCGCGGTCGAAGACGCCGAGCCGGCGCTCCAGGGCGCCGTCGTAGAGGCTCAGGCGATGCTGGATGCGCCGACCCTCGTACACCGCTCGGCCCGGCCAGTAGAGCCGGTCGATCTCGGATGCGAGGGCGCAGACCTCCCCGTCCGCGCGCCTCCACCCCCCGATGGGCCTGCCGACCTCGCCGAACCGAGCGGGGCTCAACTCTCGAACGAAGCGGAGGCGCACCGATGGTGCTCTACCACGCCCGGGAGCGGGCGGTCTCCCGCCTCAGGCGACGCCGCGGCTCCGTGCGCCTCGGATGCGCTGAAGGTCCCCAAGCTCGGCTGGTGAGGAAGGGTCCTTCGGCGACGGAGCGGCCACTGCCGCGCGTCCAAGGCGCGCGCCGGCGGGTCCTTGAGACCGTCCCCGGTGAGGCGTGAAGTGAGGCCATGATCCGACGACAGCCGGCGCTGGTCTTCGTCATCCATCGGCGCTGCCCACGAACGGGTCGTAGTACCGCTCCAGGAGCGTTCGGTAGACGCGCATGTTCGGTCGGTAGCGCTTGAAGAAACCGGAGTCGTCCCCGACCAGAACCCTCGACAGCGCAGCCGCCACGCCCGGTGACCGACTCAGGCCCGCGTCGCAGTGCAGAACCACCCGCCCGATCTCGTCTCGATGTCCGAGGACGAAGTCCCAAACCTGATCGGCGTGGCGGGTCCCGAATAGGTCGTCCTCCGAGTAGCCATCGACCGCCGAGTCCGCGTCCGGAAAGGCGAGACGCAAGACGCCCCGGCACTCGGGGGACTCGGGGATCCGTGCGCGCTCTGCCGTCGTCGTCGTGATCGAGATGACGACGTGGGGAACATCGTGCGGAGGAACTCGCTCGATGGCGGGCCGGCTGTAGACGAAGAACTCCACGGGACCTGCTCAGTCTAGCCCATTGTGGCCTGCGCGGGTCGTCTGCACACGCGCCGGAAACCGTCAGCTCCGGAGGCCGATCAGGCGTGACAGGCGACAGTAGGCGACGTCGGGGTCCGTGGCACCCACGCGCAGTGCAAGCCGCCAGCAATGGGACCGGCGCCGGCGCCAGCAATGGGACCTTCCCCAGTAGGGGGAGAGGAGGCCCAGCCTTCCCCGGTAAGGGGGGGAGGGGGGCCCAGCGCTTGATGGCTCTCGACGACCTAGCTTGACGAGACTGGGTCGATGCAACTCTGATGTGGCGAGACGTCTCAAGTATCGAGCGAGCCGATGGCGGCCGCGGCATACTCGCCGTGGACCGTCTTCAGGCTCGTGAGCTTGCCTTCAAGTCGGTCGAGCAGACCCATCAACTTTTCGACCTTGGCCACAATACGATGCTGCTCCGCGAGTGGCGGGAACGGAATGATGGTCGATCGGACGGTTTGCTGGTTGACCTTCACCATTGACTGCGACGTACCGCTGGCTTTATCGGAAAACCAAGACCGGTTGTAGGGAGCGATCAAAGCCAAGTGCACAAACTCAACTGAGAGTCGTTCAGACACTCGGCACCGCATCATCAAGTCGGGATAAATGAACGTGCGCTCGGGACCATCGAAGATAGCTGCAATCCCTACGTACTGCGGTGTGTTTGACCGCTGGATCAGCAGGTCTCTCGGCCTCAGCCAAAGCGGCGAGTTGTCGTCCAGATCTGCTTCTACGAACTTGAAGTGACGACCGTCGAAATGACCACGGGTCGTCGCACTCAACTTGAGTGTGCGAACGCCCGTATCATGGTCCACCGACCTTGGTGACCATCCATTGGTGGGTCCGTCAGCGAGACAGTGGCCGAGTCGTATCCAACTCCAGCTCCTCGGAACCTCGAACGGAGCCTCCTCCTTCGCCACGGGGGGGAGGGGCTTGGACTTTCGGACCTTCTTCTCCGCGACCAGCTGAGCTTTGTCGGCCGCGACCCTCCGCAACAGGTCAATCGTCGCCTCTTCCTCCGCGTCCTGCCGTACCAACCGCCCACGTACGGCGAGTTGGAGCACTGTCTGGCGCAGCGGCTCCACGTCGGCGGGGTCGGTGAAGAGGTCGTCCATCCGCTCGGCGATACGCTGCCAGGCGGCCTCGACTTCCTCAGCGGAGTCGGCGTCTCGGAGCGCGGCGAGGGCTGCGTCGCGCAGGGCGACGCGGGTGGCCTCGCGGGAGTCGCGGGCCGCCTCGAGCCGATCGATGAGGGCCATGAGCTCGTCGACCTTGGCGACGATGCGCTGCTGCTCTCCTAGAGGTGGAAGGGGGATCGGAAGGTCTACCATCTTCCTTTGGGTGAGCTTGAGGCGCGTGGTGCCGCTCACGAACCCGTCGTAGTTGCATTGATTCAGGGCGTGGCAGAGGAACCGGTTGACGCCCGCCAGCATGCGCAGCGCGTGGGCGTGGTTGTTCACCCAAAAGCGACCCGAGACCACGTATGCGACGTGCTTACCATTCTTGAAGAATGGTGCTCCGTCCTCACCCAGCAGCACGAGCTCCTCGTCGAAGAGGTAGTCGTCAATCCATCCGGCGCGCTGTGTCGCGCCGTAATACGGGAACAACGCCGACTTGGGCTTGCCTGCAATGCGAGCTTCTCGGTCTGCCTTCTTGACTGGCTGACGGATGAAGTCGAGCACCGCAACGATATCGCCTAGGCGAACCCACTCCCAGGTCGTGGGAATCGCATGGGGCGCGTCTGTGCTGGCGAGTGCCCGCACGTTCATCGGCTTCTTGATCTCGCCGGCACTGTACAGGCGCCGCTGCTCCTCTCTGGCCGCTCGGAGCATCGCGCTGGCTGGCTCGTTGCGGGGATCCTGCGGGACCAGCTGCCCGCGGACCGCCAGTTCCAACACCAACTCGCGTAGCCGCATTGGGCCGTCGGGAGAACCAGCTAGCGCCTCAAGAGCGGGCATAAGCCTGCCAGGCGTCACGCCCTACCCTCCAGCGCCGCGGCCAGCGCTTGCCGTATTTCCTCACGGATTGCCGCAGCCGCAGCTTGCTCCTTCTCGTAGCGAGCGAGCAACACGTCGGGATCCTCGTGCTTGTCCTCCGGCGCGTTCGGGTTGGGGATGTCGAGGTTGAAGTCGCGCTCGCGGATCTCGTTGATGCTCACCTTCCAGGCGAGCTCTGTCTCCTTGCGCTTCTTCCACCACTTCTTCTCGGGCTCGAACTCCTCGATCCGCATGGGCTTTGTCTTTGAGTACGACTTGTAGCCCTCCGGGTAGGGGTGCTCGTAGTACCAGATCGTCTTGGTAGGCTTCCCCTTCTCGAAGAAGAGAATGTTCGTGTTGATGGTCGTGTATGGCGCGAAGACACCCTTGGGAAGTCGAACGATCGTGTGGAGGTTGCAGGTCTCCAGCAGTCGCTCCTTCATCCTCGTCTTCATGCCCTCGCCGAAGAGCGTCCCATCCGGCAGGACGATGGCTGCGCGGCCTCCAGGCTTCAGAAGCTCCATGATGAGGACGAGGAAGAGGTCGGCCGTCTCTCGCGTCCGGAAGTCGAGCGGGAAGTTCGCCTCGATGCCGTCCTCCTCCATGCCCCCGAACGGCGGGTTGGTGAGGATGACGTCCACGCGATCCCGCATCGTGATGTCCCGCAGCGGACGAGCGAGTGTGTTGTCGTGGGCGATGCCGGTCGGCACATCGATTCCGTGGACCACCATGTTGGTCACGCAGAGGAGGTGCGGCAGCGGCTTCTTCTCAACGCCACGAATGCTCGCCTGGAGCTGCTCCTCCTGCTCGGGCGTCTTCACGTCCTTCTTGCGGATGTGCTCGATGGCGCAGGTCAAGAAGCCACCCGTCCCACACGCCGGGTCGAGCACGGTCTCGCCGAGGCGGGGGTCGACCATGTCGACCGCGAACTGGGTCACGGCGCGCGGGGTGTAGTACTCACCCGCGTTCCCCGCGCTCTGCAGATCCTTGAGGAGCTTCTCGTAGATGTCGCCGAACAGGTGGCGGTTCGTCGCGTCGTTGAAGTCGATGTCCGACTCGATCTTGTTGATCACCTGCCGGAGCAGCGTCCCGGACTTCATGTACTGGTAGGCGTCCTCGAAGACCGAGCGGATCAACGCCCGACGTCGCCGGAGCGCTCGAGCGGCGAATGCTTCCGCATCGTCCCCGTCGATCTTGGGCCCGAGCTCCATGTCCTTGAGCGCGGGAAAGAGCGTGTCGTTGACGAACTCCAGCAGCTTGTCGCCCGTATCCCCCTCGGGATCGGACGCCCAGGAGCGCCACCGGAGGTCCTCGATCTCCCAGCTCTCCCCGCCGCTTTGCCAAGTCACGTTCATGAGCGGCGACGCGAAGTCATCTTCTAGTAGCTCTAGCTCCTGCTCGCGATCGTCCCAGATCTTCAGGAAGAGCAGCCACACGAGCTGCCCCACCCGCTGCGCATCCCCGTCGACGCCGACGTCTTTGCGCATGATGTCCTGGATGGACTTGATGGTCGTGGTCAGTGCCATGTGGCCAACGCTCCTAGCAGGAGAACGAGGTCGGTCGGTGAGAGGGCCAGCTGAGCTGGGAGGTGCAGCCGCGGGCATGGAGCTCAATAAGGGCGAAGCACCAGCTTCGTCCCGGCAGAGCGAGTTCCCAGCTCGCGCGGCACGCGAGGCGGAGCTCATCTCGACATGCCACAGGTGTCCGTAGGTGCCTGTTCGGCGACCGCCCCCAAGCGAGCAGTCCACGCAGCGCATCTCGTCCGGTCACGGTGGCGACGTGATTCGAGAGCTTTGGCTTGGTCGGCCTTGGGGTCTGCCCCCGCGTCCCCCCTCGCGACGACCATTGGATCGGAAGATGCGCCTGGCGCAGCTGCCTGAGAGTCGCGCTGAACTTCACCCGTTCACCGCCCAGAGCGAGGAAGGTGCGAACGGAGCGGTTGTCCCCGGTCGTCCCCCTTGATAGCGCCAGCTTCCACACATCCTGCGCGACACGTTTGGCCTTCTGCTGCTTGAGCCACTTCAGCTCGCATGCGAGCCCTGCGTCGTCGTCGGATTCGATGAAGACGTCGTGCTGAATCGTGCGGCCCTGGCCTACGGAGCCGTGAGTTGCCGTTTTCCAGCAGGGTCGACCGTTCCACGAAACGGTTCGCTCCACGTGAACGCGGTCGGCCAGCGAGGGGCGAGCGAGGATGAGGCCGTCAACGAACGAGGAGCGGACTCGCTCTTCCGACATGTAGCGGGTTGAGCGTGCCATCTCGGCCAGAAGCATGCCGTTGGTGAAGGTGAACGCATCCCTCATCCAAGCCGTGTACTCGCCCCCGTTCACCTTAGGCCGCCCCGGACGTATCGTCGTAGAGCGCCGTCTCCAGCTCTCGGACGGCCTGAAGGTAGCCCTTCTTCCCGCCGAACAGCTTCACGAGCTCGACGGGCGTCCCGAGGTCCGAAAGGGGCCGGACGCGGAGCATCGCCAAGTCCTCGACGGGGGCCAGGCCCTCGTCGGCGTACTTCTCGAGGAGCGCGTCGAGCACAGCCCGCGCCTGCTCCCCGTACTTCGTGAAGACGTCTCGCTTCTTCACGTTGTTGGCTCGCTCCCGCCGTGTCAGCGGCGGCCGATCGTAGACCACGTGGCAGATGAGGTCGAAGGCGTCCATGTCGGCCCCGACCATCTCCCGCAGCTCTTCGAAGAGGACACCTTCCTCGCGCAGCTCCTCGATGACGGCCGCCTTCTTCTCGGCGTCGCTCCAATGGCGGAGGAAGTCCCTCAGCGTCGCGTACTGCTCCCTGACCGCCTCTTTCGTGTAGTCGGTCAGGGACTCCGTGATGAGCTGCCCGTCCTTGCCGTAGTACTGGACGCGCTCGGAGACGACGAGGACCTCCACGCCGCTCAC
>CALDQK010000022.1 GCA_937911525.1 uncultured bacterium | reverse complement strand
GAGGGCGAGCGCGGCGCGGGGCCCACGGTCGTGGTCTCGACCGCGGGGGTCGCGACCATGACCCGCCGCCCGCTGCCCGTGTTCGTGGCCTACGAGCTGATCGTGCACGCGCTCGGTCTGCTCGCGCCGGGCCTGAACCCGATCGACCTGCTGCACGAACAGACCAAGGGCTGCCTGTTCGACCTCTGTGAGCGGCGCGTCGAGCTGGTCGCCAAGCTGACCCAGGGCAAGCTCTGCCGCCCCTGCGCCCAGCGCCTCAGCGAGGGCGGCGTGGAGCCGGCGCGCGTGCGCGAGCTGCTGCAGGCCATGGTCGCGGTGGGCTAGCAGTCCCTCGTGCCCGTGCCCGTGCCCGGAAAGCCAAAGGAGCTGTCGCGGAGCGCGACAGCTCCTTCCTGCTTGATTGGATCGAACCGCCAAGGACGCCAAGGGCACCAAGATTCGGCATTCCTTGGCGTTCTTGGCGTCCTTGGCGGTTCATACCTCCGGAACGCAAACACAGGGAGCTGTCGCATTCAGCGACCGCTCCTCGGCGCTTCGTTGCGGGCACGGGCACGGGCACGATTGGGTCAGTAGTTCGCCTGGAACCACTCCGCGAAGACCTGGTCCAGGTCGGCCTGGGGCTCCTCCGGGAAGGCCTCCTTGTAGGCCGCCTCCACGTCGCGGACCTTGGAGTCGGCCTGGACGAGGAGCTTGATCAGCTGGTCGCGGCGCTCGGCCAGGAGGAAGTCCACGAAGGCCGTCGCGAGCGCGTTGTCGGGGCGGCGCATCGAGTTGAGCGTCTTGAACAGGCCCAGGGTGGCGGGCGGGTCGACCTGGAAGTGGTCGACCGCCCAGCGGGCCAGGGCGCGCAGCTGGGCGTAGTCGCCGGCCTTCATCATGGCCGTCTCGCGCGACTGGCTGCCGAGGGGCACCGTGCGGATCATGGCCTGCCCCGAGACGTGGGCCGAGTAGTAGCGCGCCAGGCCCTGGACCAGGTAGGTCGGACGGCGGAAGCCGAAGCGCTGGTTGAGCACCTGGTAGGCCATGCGCTGGGCGGGCCACTCGCGCAGGTGCTTCCCGGCGAGCCGGTTGTCGCACACGCTCACCGACTCGGGCTTCCACCAGGTCGAGACGAAGGCCAGCTGGCGCCCCGTGATCTTGAGCGCCTCGTCGCTGACGACCGCGTCGAGGAAGCGCTGGTGCTGCGCCTTGTTGGTCAGCATCAGCAGCAGGGGCGGGCGGAACTTGCCCGTGTCGACCCCCTCGGGCGGAGCCCCGGTGCCGCCGAACACGCTGTTCTTGAGCCCGCACAGGTCGGCGTGCATGGCCGCGTAGGTCACCTCGGCCGCCTTGGCCATGGTGATCAGGTGACCCGGAGGGGTGCCCTTCTTGCCCGCGACGCCCGCCACCCAGCAGTGGCGCCCCTGATAGACCTGGAGCCCGAAGCCGAGCGCGGCCTCCAGCTTGGGGAAGGGGTGCTTCTCGACGGGCTTGGGGTGCGGGACCTTGCTCAGCGCGAAGGCGTAGCGCTTCTGGATCGCGACCTCGCGCGGGGTCACCCAGCGCCCCGGCGTGCCGCCGAAGCCGAGCACCGAGCGGGCGATCCGGTGGTCGGGGTCGTAGTGGAGCAGGCGCCGCGCGACGGGCGCGAGGTCGGCGGGCGTGAGCTTGCCGCGCACGCCGCGGTCGAGGACCTGATAGAAGTCCGTGCGCGCGGTCAGGACCAGCTTGGAGTGCCCCTGGAGGAACTCGGGGTGCAGCTTGTCCGGCTGGACCGGCTCCACGTCGGGGAGCAGGCGCTTGACCCGGTGGTGGTCGGGCTCGAGGCGCTCGGCGAACTTGAGCGAGACCCACATCTCGTAGGCCCGCTGCTCCTTCTCCATGTCCTTGGCCAGGCGAATGTGGTCCTTGACCAGGCCCTTCTCGGCGACGCGCAGCCGCTTGAGCAGCTTCTCGGCGTCGCGGATCGGGCTCTTGGGGGCCGAGGACGCCGAGCCCGCCAGGGCGAGCAGCGCCGACAGGCCGAGCAGCAGGGTCGAGCGCTTCACGGGCTCAGGCGGCTGAAGTGCTCGGCGTAGTCGTCCATGGAGGCGACCACCACCGCCTGGGCCTCCTTGGCGCCGTAGGTCCCGTCGAAGCTGATCTTCTGCTCGCCGCTGGGCGCGAGCTTGTAGGTGAGGAAGTAGTGGCGCAGGCGCTCGATCAAGGTCTCGGGCGCCTGCGCGATGTCGTCCACCCCGCCGAAGACCGGGTCGTTCTCGAGCACGGCGATCACCTTGTCGTCCGCCTCGCCCCCGTCGATCATGCGGATCCCGCCGATCACGCGCGCGTTGAGGATCACCTCCGGGCGCGCGATCGGGCGCTCGCTCAGCACGCAGATATCGAGCGGGTCGCCGTCGCCGCGCTCGGACTGGGGCGAGAGGGCGCGCACCCGCTCGGCGCAGTAGGTCTGCGGCACGAAGCCGTAGAGGGCCGGCACCTGACTCGAGTAGCGCTGCGGGCGATCGACCCGCAGGTAGCCCGACTCCTTGTCGACCTCGTATTTGACCGCGTCGAAGGGCGTGATCTCGATGAAAGCCTGCACCACTCGGGGCGCGTCGGGTCCAGCGCTCAACCCGTGCCAGGGGTGAGGTCGCCAGCGCGCGAAGCTGCTCATGGGTCCTCCCGCCCCGAGTCTATCGCTCGGGGCGGGGGCGCGCTCAGAGGCTGGCGAGCTTGGCCAGGATCGCGACCAGGACCGTGCGCTCCACGATCCGGTAGCAGACCGTGAACACGAAGGCCTCGAGGAAACGCAGCTGGAAGAGCGCGATCAAGAGGACCCAGTAGGCGATCGAGGCCACGAGCCCGCCCACGAGCGCGCCGCCGACGCCGAAGCTGCCCAGCAAGAGGTAGATCGCGGTCGGGACCATGGTCACGGCCACGAACTTGAAGAGCGCCGGCCTGAGCGCGCCGAAGGAGCTGTTGAAGAGGGTGCTGCCGACGACCAGCGCGGTGATCACACTGCAGCCGGTGCCCAGGAGCGCGGTCGCGAGGGTCAGGACGAGGGCCTCGCTGAAGCCCGCCTGCAGACGGAGCAAGCCGACCAGGACCAGCAGGGTCCCGACGCCGGCCAGCGCCGCGGCCCGGAGGGTCTCGCGGTCGACCTCCTGCTCGACGCTCGCCTCGCGAGGCCGGAGCGGCGTGCGGCGCACGGGCTTGGGCTCGGCCCGCCGGACTGGAGCGGCGGGCAGGTCGACGAGCTGGAACTCCTCGGGCTCGCGGGCGCGGCTGGGGTCCTCGCGGGGGAAGCGCAGCACGCCGCCGCACTTGCAGCGGGCCTTCTTGCCGGCGCGCTCGGGCTTCCAGCGGTGGGTGCGCTCGCAGCCAGAGCAGGCGACGCGGGCAGACGTGGGGTGAGCAGCGGTGAGGGTCATGACGACCTCCTTCTCTCCTCAGCTCTGCGCGACCTCCGTGCCTGCCTCCCTGACCAAGGCCAAAGGACTTGCGCCCGCGCTCCGCCCGCTTGTGGGTCGCCCTGACAGCGCCGTTCTCAGGGCGTTCCAGCACACCCAGGGCCCGTGTAACGCTGTCTGCCCCGCCCCCTGGAGCCCGCTGCGGGGTTCTCGTAACGTGACGCCCCTCCAGGAGGACCCATGAGCAACTCGATCCCCCGCCTGCCCCTGCCCCCCAACGAGCCGGTGCTCTCCTACGCGCCCGGGAGCCCCGAGCGCGCTGCGCTCAAGGAGACCCTGGCCGAGATGGTCGCCAACCCGGTCGAGATCCCGCTCTGGATCAACGGCGAGGAGGTCCGCACGGGGAACGTGGTCGAGGTCACCGCCCCCCACGACCACTCGCTGGTGCTCGCCAAGGTCCACACCGGCGGCGCCAAGGAGACCCAGGCCGCGATCGAGGCCGCCCTGGCCGCCCGCGCCGAGTGGGCCGCGCTCCCCTGGCAGGAGCGGGCCGCCGTGTTCCGCCGCTGCTCTGAGCTCCTGGCCGGCCCCTGGCGGCAGCGCCTCAACGCCTCGACGATGCTCGGCCAGTCCAAGAACGCCTTCCAGGCCGAGATCGACGCCGCCTGCGAGCTGATCGACTTCTGGCGCTTCAACTGCTACTACGCCGAGCAGCTCTACCGCGATCAGCCGCCGCGCTCGCCCAACAGCATGTGGAACCGCAGCGAGCTGCGCGCGCTCGAGGGCTTCGTGTTCTGCGTCTCGCCCTTCAACTTCACCTCGATCGCGGCCAACCTCCCGACCGCGCCCGCGCTGATGGGCAACGTGTGCGTGTGGAAGCCCTCGCTCACCCAAATGCGCTCGGCCTACGAGCTGGTCCAGCTCTTCGAGGCGGCGGGGATCCCCAAGGGCGTGATCAACATGGTCGTCGACGGGGGCGACCCGCGCCCGATCGGCGACACGGCCCTGGCGCACCCCCAGCTGGCCGCGCTGCACTTCACCGGCAGCACCGCGACCTTCCAGCACCTCAACCGCGAGATCGGCGGGAACATCGAGCGCTACAAGAGCTACCCCCGGATCGTGGGCGAGACCGGCGGCAAGGACTTCGTCGTGGTCCACCCGAGCGCCGACGTGCCCGCCGTGATCACCGCCCTGACCCGCGGCGCCTTCGAATACCAGGGCCAGAAGTGCTCGGCCGCCAGCCGGGCCTACGTCCCCGAGTCCATGTGGGCCGAGGTCAAGGCCGGCCTCGAGCGCGACCTGAGCTCGATCCGCATGGGCAGCCCGCTCGACTTCCGCAACTTCGTCAACGCCGTGATCGACGAGCGCGCCTTCAGCAAGATCGAGGGCTACATCCAGCAGGCCAAGGACAGCGCCGACGCCGAGGTGATCCTGGGCGGCGAGTGCGACCGCTCGACGGGCTGGTTCATTCAGCCGACCGTGATCCAGGCCAAGACGCCCGACTTCCTCACCATGCGCGAGGAGATCTTCGGCCCGGTCCTGACGATCTACGTCTACCCCGACGCCGAGTGGGAGCAGACCCTGAAGCTGGTCGACCAGACCAGCCCCTACGCGCTCACGGGCGCGGTGTTCTCGACCTGCCGCTACGCGGTCGAAGAGGCCAGCCGCGCGCTGGTCAACGCGGCCGGCAACTTCTACGTCAACGACAAGCCGACCGGCGCGGTGGTCGGCCAGCAGCCCTTCGGCGGCGCGCGGGCCTCGGGCACCAACGACAAGGCCGGCAGCTGGCTGAACCTGATCCGCTGGGTCAGCCCTCGCTCGATCAAGGAGACCTTCGCGCCGCCGACCGACTACCGCTATCCCTTCCTGGCGGCGGAGTAGCCGACCCGACGTGATCGAGTCCTTGCGCGAGCTCCTGACGCCCCTCGGCTTCGCCGAGACCGAGCGCGCCAGCTTCCTGCGCCGCTCGGACGCTGAGCGTGTGACCCAGATCGTGGCGCCCTACCGCTACGACACGGGGCGGTTGACGGTCGAGGTCGGCTTCCTCTGCCCCGAGCTGACGACCCTGGCCCTGCCCGAGCTGAGCGTCTCGGATCCGCCCGAGATCACGCACTGCGACGCGGGGCTCGGCTTCAGCTTCCGGCTGGAGACCCTCCTGAAGGAGCCGCGGATCGAGGGCTGGGACGAGGCCGACGCCCTGGCGCGGACCCAGGCGCACCTCGTCGGGCACCTCGAGACCCTCTGCCTCCGCTACGCGACTCTGGCCGGCTGGAGCGACTACTACGACGAGCGCCTCGAGCGCTACGGCGGGGCCATGGACTGGGCCTGCTTCGCCTGGGTCCAGCTCGTCCTCGGCGGTGACGCCGAGCGGGTGCGCCACGCGATCGGCTGCTTCGCGGCCGGCGAGCGCGGCCGCTTCCCGGGCGAGCTCGAGCGCCTGCGCGACGCCTTCGCCGAGCGCTTCGACGACGAGCTGCCCCTGCTCGTCCCGGAGGACGAGCTCGGCTAGCGCCCCATCGGCGGCCAAACATTGTTGAATGGGAACCCGGAAGGGGAGGACGTGCTCGATCCTCGCGAGCAGGCGCTGCTCCAGCTGGGGGCGACCCGGGGCTATCTGAGCCCCGACGCGGCCCTCGTGTCTCGGATTCCCGGCGAAGCCTGGCTCGAGGCCCTCGTCCGCTGCGGCGCGATCACCCCCGAGAACGCGCAGCGCCTCGAGCAGGAGGCCCAGCGCACGCCGCTGATCTGCCGCAGCTGCCGCGGAGCGAGCAAGCTGCGTGACCTGCCGGCGGCGGGCGAGCTGCGCTGCCCGCGCTGCGGCGCGCAGGGCCTGACCCCCGCGGTCCCCGGCCACAAGATCAGCGGCCAGCACGCCGCCCTGGGCAGCGGCCAGGGGCCGGCCCTCCCGCCCTTCGCCGGCGAGCGCTATCCCTCGGGCACGGGCGCCGTCCCGGCCGCCTCGGACCAGGGCAGCGTCGAGCGCATGGGCGACTACGTGCTCGAGGAGGAGCTCGGCCGCGGCAGCTTCGGGGTCGTCTACAAGGCCCGACGCTCCAACCTCCCGCGCCGCTTCGCGATCAAGGTCATGGACGCGCGCAAGGTCGAGCTCGAGGACCTCAAGCGCTTCCAGCTCGAGGCGCGCCTGGCGAGCAAGCTCGAGGACCCCGGGATCGTGGGGGTGTTCGACGTCGGCCAGGAGGGCGACAAGCACTACTACGTGATGGAGTACGTGTCGGGCCCCAGCCTCAAGGAGCACCTCGCCAGCCGCGGGGGCCGCCTCGACCCCAAGGAGGCCGCGACCCTGGTCGCCCAGCTGGCGCGGACCGTGCACGTCGCGCACCGCCAGCGGATCGTGCACCGCGACCTCAAGCCCGCCAACGTCATGATCGAGCACGGGCGCCCGCGGATCACCGACTTCGGCCTCGCCAAGGACCAGGGCCTGGCCCAGCGCCTGACTCGCACCGGCGAGGTCGTGGGCAGCCCCTTCTACATGGCGCCCGAGCAGGTCCGCGGCCAGCCAGCCGACCACCGGGTCGACGTCTACGCGCTGGGCGTGATCCTCTACCAGCTGATCACGGGGCGCCGCCCCTACGAGGGCGGCAACCTGAACGAGCTGGCCGCCGCGCAGCGCGCCGGCCTCCCGCCGCCGCCCAGCTCGTTCACCGCCTGCCCCGAGGACCTCGAGCGGATCGTAGAGGTGGCCCTGGCCTTCCTCCCCGACGAGCGCTACCTCAGCGCCGAGGCCTTCGCCGAGGACCTCGAGTCCTTCGTCCGCGGCGAGCAGCCCAGCCACGCCAGCAGCGCCAGCGGGCGCTTCGCCTCCCCGCCGCCCAAGGGGCCACCCGCGGCCCTGGTCGGGCTGGCGACGGTGCTGGTGATCGGCGCCGTGGTGGCGCTGGGCGTGGCGATCAAGCTGCGCCGCGGCGCGACCTCTCCCTCGCCCAGCCCGACCCTCGCCGGGGCGCCCACGCCCAGCTCGAGCAGGCCCGCCG
>CALDQK010000021.1 GCA_937911525.1 uncultured bacterium | reverse complement strand
GCCGACCAGGCGCTCGCGCGCGCACTCGGCCAGCTCGGGCGCCGCGCGACCCGCGCCCTGGGCGACGCGGGCGGCGAAGCGGCTGGCCAGCTTGACGGCGTCCTGCCCGCGCGAGCGCAGCGGCGGCAGCTCGATCACCAACTCCTGCAGGCGCTCCGAGAGGTCGCGCCGGAGGCGGCCTTCGCTGACGAGGGTCGCCAGCGGACGGCTGGTCGTGACCACCAGCGAGGCCTCGAGGGGCAGGTCCTCCAGCTCGCCGGCGCGCCGGTAGCGGCGGGTCTCGACCATCTTGGCCAGGGCGGGCTGGAGGGAGGCGGGCAGGTCGCCCAGCTCCTCGAGCAGGAGCGTGCCGCCCCCAGCGCGTTCGACGGCGCCGGGGCTGCCGGGGTGGCCGAAGAGCTCGGCCTCGAACAGGGCCTCGGGGACGCTCGGGCAGTCGACGACCACGAAGGGGCCAGCGCTGCGGTTGCCCACCGCGTGGTAGGTCCGCGCCAGGGAGGACTTGCCAGTGCCGCTCTCGCCCTGGATCACGAGCGCGGCGACCTCCGCCCCCACGACGCGCTCGAGGCACTCCAGCACGCGCAGCCAGGAGGGGTCTTCGCCCCACAGCAGCTCGTCCTGGATCGTGGGCCGCTCGGGCGGGGCGGGGCGCGCCACGACGCGCGTCCCCTCCTCCGGCTGGTGGAGCTCGAGCTTCTGGGCGGCGACCTGCTCCACCGCGCGCAGCAAGGCGTCGAGGTGAATCGGCTTGGTCAGGTAGTCGCTGGCGCCGGCCTTGAGCGCGCGGACCGCCGTCGCGGCGTCGCTGTGGCTCGTGAGCACGACCACCCGACTGGGGCGGGCCGCGGTCATGCGCTGCAGGACCTCGATCCCGTGCAGGTCGGGGAGCTCGAGGTCGAGCAGGACCACCTCGGGGCGGTGGGTCTCGTAGAGCTCGAGGGCCTCCTGCCCGCTGCCAGCCTGCGCCACGGCGAGGCCGTGCTCGGCCAAGTAGCTGCCCGCGAAGCGGCGGAAGGGCGCCTCGTCCTCGACGATCAGGACCCTCAGGCCCTCCAGCTCGGGCAAGGAGCTGCTCACGCGATCCCCCTCGGGAGTCGCAGGCAAGCGGTGCTGCCCTCGCTGCCCGACTCCAGCCAGGCCTCGCCTCCGTGCAGCTGCGCGATCCGGCGCACGGTCGCGAGGCCCACTCCGCTGCCCTCGCTGCGAGTGGTAAAGAAGGGCTCGAACACGCGCTCGAGCTGGTCGCTGGGGATCCCGGCGCCCGTGTCGCTGACCAGGATCACGACCGCGTCTCCGTCCAGCTCGCAGCTCAGCTCGAGGATGCCGCCCTCGGGCATCGCGGCCAGGGCGTTGTCGACCAGGTTGAGCAGGGCCTGTTTGAGCTGGTCGCTGCTCGCGCGCAGGGTGGTCGAGCCAGTGCTCGGGAGGCGCAGCTCGACGCCCAGCTCCTCGGCGCGCGGTCCGACGACGGCCGCCGCGTAGGTGAGCAGCTCCTCCACCGCGAGGACCTCGAGCTCGGGCAGCTCGAAGCGCGCCAGGTCGAGCGCGCTCTGAGTGATCCGGTGCAGGCGGTCGATCTCGTCGCGGAGGGTGGCGAGGCTGTCGCGTCGCTCGGCCTCGCTGCGCGGACGCGCCAGCAGCCAGTCGACGCCGCCGCGCAAGTTGGCCAGGGGGTTACCCAGCTCGTGGGCCAGCGTGGCCGCCAGGCTGTGCACCGAGGCCTGCTGCGCCTCGATCGAGCGCTGGCGCTCGACCCGGAGCTGAGGGCCGAGGTCGCGCGCGATCTCGATCGCCCCGCGCACCTCGCCCGCGGTGTTGCGGATCGGCGCGTAGGTCGCCTCGATCGTCAGCTGACGCCCATCGACGGTCAGTCGCTCGCTGCGCAACGTCAGCGCGCGCCCCGCCGCGACCGCCTCGAGCACCTTCTCGAGCTCGCTCCCGTGCTCGTCGGGGACCGTCGGCAGGAGCTCGCCCACGACCTCGTCGGCCTGGTGACCGTAGAGCTCCTGGGCCCCCTCGTTCCAGGCCAGGACCTGGCCTTCGAGGGAGAGGGTCACGATCGCGCTCTGGACCTGGTCGAGCTCGGGCGCGCCGGCCGGCGGGTGGTCCTGCGCTCGCCGCTGCTCCTGGAGGCGCACGAGCAGCTGCTGGGTGCGGAGGTGGGCGCCCGCGAGGCCGGCCAGGAGGAGCAGCAGGCGGAGGTCCTCGCGGCTCAGCCCGCGCGCGCCGTGCAGGTAGACGGCGCCCAGCAGGCCGGCGGAGGAGGGCAGCGCCAGGCACAGGTCGCGGGCAGCCCCCAGCCCGTGGCGGGTCGCGTCCTGGCTGGCCTCGGCCAGGAAGGCGCCCCGGCGCTGGTGCGCCAGGGCGAGCAGGTCCATCCGCGGGGTGACCTCGCTCGGCGTTGGCAAGAAGCCCTCGCCCGGCCCGATCTCGCCGTGGAACACGATCCGGGGCTGATCGCTCTCGTCGCGGAGCGAGAGGAACACGTGCTCGGCGGCCGTAGCGCGCGCGAAGGAGCTCGCGATCCGCTGGACGAGGTCGTCCAGGCCCGACGCCTGGCTCCAGGCGCGCTGGACGGCGTCCACCGCGACCAGCGCCTGGCCGATCCCGGCCGCGAGGGGGTCGGAGCCGAAGGGGTCGCTGTCGCCGAGGAGGACCTCCTCGCGCTCGGCTCCGACGACGTGGACTCGAGGTGAGGTCGGCTCCTCGTCGATCAGGCCGCCGAGCACGGGGCTGGCCTGGCGGGAGGGCGCCTCCTCACGGGTGGTGTAGAGCAGCTTGGTGCTCCCGACCTGGATCACGTCGCCCAGTTGGAGCTGCAGCGTGCCCTCGACGACGCGTCCGTTGCAGAAGGTGCCGTTCGTGCTGCCGAGGTCGGTCAGCGTGCAGGCCGAGTCGTCGAGGTGCAGCCGGCAGTGGCGGCTCGAGACCTCGACGTCCTTGAGGCGCAAGCCCGCCTCGCTCCCGCGCCCGACGACGAGCTCGCCCTCGAGGGGGAGGACGGTCCCCGCGCGCTCGCCCGTCAAAACCACCAGGTTGGCCACCCGCGGATTCTATGGAAGAGACCCCACGAGGTGTGGCGGGCGCGATATCCCTCTCGGCCTCGCTGAGGTATCGTCCCGCTCGTGAGCAGCGAGACCGCCGACGTCACCCCCGCCCTCCTGCGCCACGCCGCCGCGCTGGCCGAGGAGGTGTCCGCCTCCGCGGTGTTCCTCTACTCGGACGCCCTGCCCGATCGAGACTGGCAACCGCCCGGCAAGCTGCGCGAGCGGCTGGTCCTGGCTTGCCGGACCGCCGAGGAGGAGGCCGACCTCGAGGAGCTGGGCTACTCGCGCGTGGTTCGAGTCCCGCCCGTCGGCTTGACCCGCATGGGCCAGGTCAAGGTCGCGGTCCTGATCGCCCTCTCGCGCGAGTTCCTCCAGCCGGGCGACACCATCGTCTGCCTGGCCGGCTCGCCCCCCGGCACGGTGGACCTGATCCTCGTGACCGAAGTCAGCAGCGAGCTGGAGGCCTTCGCGGCGCCCAGCGGCGGCGAGGCGCGCGCGCCCAGCGTCCTGCCCGAGGTCCTCAGCCGTGTGGTCGAGATCGCGGTCGAGCTCGGCAGCGAGGGGCGCGAGGGCAAGCCCGTCGGCACGCTCTTCGTCGTGGGGGACCTCGAGAAGGTCAAGCCCCTGACGCGGCAAATGATCCTCAACCCCTTCTTCGGCTACCCCGAGGGCCAGCGCAACGTGCTCGACGAGCGCCTGGGCGAGACCCTCAAGGAGCTGGCGACCGTGGACGGGGCCTTCCTGATCCGGGGCGACGGGGTGATCGAGTCGGCGGGCACCTACCTCAAGACCTCGGCCCTCCCCGAGAAGAGCCTGCCCAGCGGGCTGGGGGCGCGCCACCAGGCGGCGGCCGGAATCAGCTACGTCACCGACTGCCTGGCCGTAGCGGTCAGCCAGTCCACCGGCGGCGTGAGCGTGTTTCGCAACGGCAAGATCGTGACCGAGCTCGAGCAGCCTCGCGTCGTGACGGTCGCCAAGTAGGAGGGACCGGGTGAGCGAGGAGTGGGAGGTCGTCAAGTATCGGGTGATCTACGGCGACACCGACGCCATGGGGGTCGTCTACTACGGCAACTACATGCGCTTCCTGGAGTGCGCCCGCGGCGAGCTGATGCGCCGCCTGGGCAAGCCCTACCGCGAGGTCGAGTCGCGCGGGCTCGCGATCCCGGTGGCCGAGGTCGGGCTGAAATACATCGCCCCCGCCCGCTACGAGGACGAGCTCGACATCAAGATCCGGGTCGAGAAGCTGACCGGCGCCAGCGTCCGCTTCGCCTACGAGATCGAGCGCGCCAGCGACCACTCCCTGCTCGCCAAGGGCTTCACCCGCCACGCCGTGATCGACGTCAACAAGGGCTGCGTGGTGCGAATCCCGGCCGATCTGGCCGAAGTCCTGCGCAGCTAGTCGCCGCCTCCCTGGGGTGAGCGGGGTCCCGTTTACGGCCCCTTCCGACCCGCCTATAGTGCGCCCTCTCAGCCCGCGCGATCCCTGCGCTGGAGCACCCCAGGAAGGTCTGCGATCCATGGAAATCAGCCGCTACGTTCAGGCAAAGCGCAAGCTCAAGATCGGCATCAACGGCTTCGGGCGCATCGGGCGCCTCGTGTTCCGCGTCATGTGCGCGCGCCCCGACGAGTTCGAGGTGGTGTGGGTCAACGACCTGACCGACGACCCGACCCTCGAGTACCTGCTCAAGTACGACACCGTCCACGGCCGCTTCCAGGGCAAGCTCGAGCCGGGCGGGCTGGGTGAGTTCTTCGTCGACGGGCGCCGCGTGCTCGTCACCTCCGAGCGCGATCCGAGCAAGATCAAGTGGGGCGACCTGGGCGTCGACGTGGTGCTCGAGTGCACCGGGGTGTTCCGGACCCGCGCCAAGGCGGCGCTGCACCTCGAGGGCGGCGCCAAGCGCGTGGCCCTCTCGGCTCCCGCCAAGGACGAGGTCGACGCCACGATCGTGCTCGGCGTCAACGACGAGGTGCTCCAGCCCGAGCACGTCATCGTCAGCAACGCCAGCTGCACGACCAACGCCCTGGCCCCGGTCGCGAAGGTCCTCCACGAGGAGTTCGGGCTCAAGCGCGGCCTGATGACCACGATCCACGCCTTCACCAACGACCAGCGCCTGCTGGACCTGCCCCACAAGAAGTACCGCCGCGCCCGCGCCGCGCCCAACAACATCGTCCCAACCACCACCGGCGCGGCGGAGGCCGTCGGCCTGGTGCTGCCCGAGCTCGCGGGCAAGCTCTCGGGCATGGCGGTCCGCGTCCCCGTCCCCGACGGCTCGCTGGTCGACCTCGTGGTCGAGACCGAGAAGAGCTGCACGGCCGAGGCGGTCAACGCCGCGCTCAAGGCGCGCAGCGAAGGCGCCATGAAGCACGTGCTCGGCTACACCGCGGACGAAGTCGTCAGCAGCGACATCGTCGGCGTCCCCGAGTCCTCGCTGGTCGACTCGCTCACCACCGACGTCCAGCAGGGCACGCTGCTCAAGCTGCTGACCTGGTACGACAACGAGTGGGGCTACAGCAACCGCCTGGCCGACCTGGCCGCGGCCCTCGGCAACCTGGACGGATAGCCATGGCGAAGCGCGGAATCGAGAGCCTCGGCGAGCTGAAGGGCAAGCGCGTCCTGGTGCGGGTCGACTTCAACGTCCCGCTCAAGCGGGGCGCCGACGGCAGCCAGCAGGTCGCCGACGACTACCGCCTCGAGGCGGCCCTGCCCACGATCCGCCGCCTGAGCGAAGCGGGCGCCCGGGTGGTCCTCATGAGCCACCTCGGCCGCCCCAAGGGCGAGCCCAAGCCGGAGCTGAGCCTGGCTCCGGTCGCGGCGCGCCTGGCCGAGCTGCTGGGCAGCCCGGTGGCCTTCTGCCCGGAGACCGTCGGGGCGGCCGCCCAGGCGGCCGCCTCGGAGCTCGCCGAGGGCGGGGTGCTCGTCGTCGAGAACCTGCGCTTCCACAAGGGCGAGAAGAAGAACGAACCCGAGTTCGCGGCGGCGCTCGCCGCGCTGGGCGAGCTCTACGTCAACGACGCCTTCGGCGTGTGCCACCGCGCCCACGCCTCGGTGGCGGCGGTGACCGAGCACCTGCCCTCGGCCTGCGGGCTCCTGATCGAGCGCGAGGTCGAGGCCCTGGGTCCCCTCCGCGACGGCAGCGCGGCGCGGCCGCTCGTGGTCGTGCTCGGCGGCGCGAAGCTCGGGACCAAGATCCCCGTGCTCGAGGCGCTGATTCCGCGCACCGACGCGATCCTGGTCGGCGGCGGCATGGCCTACACCCTGCTCAAGGCGCAGGGTAAGCCCATCGGCGGCTCGAAGGTCGAGGACGACCTCCTCGACACGGCGACCCAGATCCTGGAGTCGGCGCGGACTCGCGCGCGCGAGCAGGGCTGCCAGCTGGTCCTGCCCCACGACCACGTGGTCGCGGCCGGCCTCGACGACTTGACCGGCTACGACGTGGTCGAGGAGGTCCCCTCCAACCGGATGGCCCTCGACGTCGGCCCGGCCAGCCTGGCCGAGTTCGTCCAGGTCCTGCGCACGGCCAAGACCGTGTTCTGGAACGGACCCCTGGGCGTGTTCGAGCAGCCGCCCTTCCACCTGGGCACGCACTACGTGGCGAGCTTCCTGGCCGGTCGCCAGGGGGACTGCCGCACGATCGTCGGCGGCGGCGACAGCGCCGCCGCGGCCCGCCAGCTCGGCCTGGCGGACGCCATGGACTGGGTCAGCACGGGCGGCGGAGCTTCGCTCCTCTACGTGCAGGGGGAGGACCTCCCCGGCCTGGACGCTCTCCCGGAGGCTTAGCGCTATGTCGCCACCCGTCCTGATCGCGCCCTCGATCCTCAGCAGCGACTTCGCGCGCCTGGCCGAGGAGGCGGCGCGCATGAAGGAGTGCGGGGCCGACTGGCTGCACGTCGACGTCATGGACGGCCACTTCGTGCCGAACCTCACGATCGGCGCGCCGGTGGTCAAGTGCCTGCGGGAGGTCACCGACCTGCCGCTCGACTGCCACCTCATGATCAGCGAGCCGCTCCGCTACGTGCCGGACTTCCTCGAGGCGGGCGCGGACACGATCACCTTCCACGTCGAGGCCGAGAGCGACGTGGGCGAGACGATCGCGGCGATCAAGGCCGGCGGCGCGCGGGCGGGGTTGGCGATCAAGCCCAACACCGAGGTCGAGGCGGCGCTGCCCTACCTGGACCAGCTCGACATGGTGCTCGTGATGACCGTCGAGCCGGGCTTCGGCGGGCAGAGCTACATGGACATGAGCGCCAAGCTGCGCCGCTTGGTCGAGGCCCGCGGCGAGCGCGCGCTCGACCTCCAGGTCGACGGCGGGCTCAACCCC
>CALDQK010000020.1 GCA_937911525.1 uncultured bacterium | reverse complement strand
CCCGCCGACGCGCCGACCCAGCCCGTGGCGCCTGCCGTCACGACCCAGGAGGAGGCGGGGCGCTTCCTGCACCAGGCCAGCTTTGGTCCCACGCAGGAGGAGATCAACGAGGTGATGTCGGGCGGCTACGACGCTTGGCTCTATCGCAACTACGGCGAAGAGCGGAGCACCCACCTCCCCCAGCTCGACTCGGTCAGCACCAGCGACGATCGGATCGCCGCCTGGTGGAACAACGTCGTCAACGGACGCGACCAGCTGCGCCAGCGCATGGCCTTCGCGCTGAGTCAGATCTTCGTGGTGTCCGAGGCCGACCTCTCCGGCAGCGCGCGCGCCTTCGGCCTGGCCAGCTATTACGACATGCTCTCCGAGCACGCGCTGGGCAGCTACCGCGCCTTGCTCGAGGCCGTCACCTTGCACCCCATGATGGGCGAGTACCTGTCCATGGTCCGCAACGAGAAGCCCAACGAAGCCAAGAACATCCGGCCCGACGAGAACTACGCGCGAGAGGTCATGCAGCTGTTCACGATCGGGCTGGTCGTGCTCAACGAGGACGGATCGGTCCGGGGCGGCGGCAACGGGACGCCGACCTACGACCAGGAGGTGATCGAGGGCTTCGCCCACGTGTTCACGGGTTGGAACTACGCCAACTCGCCCTCGTGGAACGGCAGCCACCGCGACTACATCAACCCGATGGAGCCCAACGAGGACTACCACGACACGGGGGCCAAGAACCTGCTCTCGGGCACGACCCTGCCCGCGGGCCGCACCGCGCGCGAGGACCTCAAGGACGCGCTGGACCTGCTGGCCAACCACCCCAACGTGCCGCCCTTCATCTGCAAGCAGCTGATCAAGCGGCTGGTCACCAGCAACCCGACGCCTGGCTACGTGAGCCGCGTGGCGCAGGTGTTCAAGTCGGACGAGCGCGGCGTGCGCGGCAACCTGGGGGCGGTGGCCCGCGCGATCCTGCTGGACCCCGAGGCCCGCACCGGCCACCAGACGGTCAACAACTTCGGCAAGCTCAAGGAGCCGCTGGTGCGGATCGCCAACATTTGGCGGGCCTTCGACGCGCGCGCCGCCAACGGGCGCTACTTCTTCAGCAGCCCCGAGCGCGAGCTGGGGCAAGCGCCCCTGCGCGCGCCCTCGGTGTTCAACTTCTTCAGCCCGAGCTTCCAGCAACCCGGCGAGCTCGCCGACGCGGGGATCGTCTCCCCCGAGTTCCAGATCCTGACCGAGTCCAACCTGGTCGGCACGACCAACCGGCTCAACACGATCACGCTCAGCGACTACGAGGGCGCGCCCAACCGGCGGCTGGAGGCGGTCCTGATCCAGATCGGGCGCGAGCGGGCGCTCGCCCACCAGCCCGGCAACCTCGTGGCGCACCTCAACCGGCTGATGATGTCGGGGCGCATGACCACGACCATGCGCAACGCCTTGATCGAGCTGCTCGACGACACCCCCTTCGGCGACGACGGGACCGAGCGCGTGATCGAGGCGATCTTCATCATCGCCACCTCCCCCGAATTCGCGATCCAGGCCTGAGGAGCGCTCCCATGACGATCCACGACGACGAGCGCCTCGGCGCGCTGAACCGGCGCGAGTTCCTCCGCCAGTGCGCCTGCGCCGCGGTCGGAGGCTCGGCCTTCGCCGCGACCTTCGGCCAGCTCCAGCTGACCAGCGCCGCCGTGCTCCCGCCGGGGGACGCCTTCGACGACTACCGCGCGATGGTGTGCGTGTTCCTGTTCGGCGGGAACGACTCGGCCAACATGTTCGTGCCCATGGACACGGCGGCCTACGACACCTACGCCGCCTCGCGCCAGAACCTGGCGGTCGCGCGCTCGAGCCTGCAGAGCGTCAACGCGACCAACGTGACCGAGAGCTACGGCTTCCACCCCAGCTGCAGCGAGATGCGCAGCCTCTTCGCCAACGGCAACCTGGCCGTGCTCGCCAACGTCGGGACCTTGCTCCAGCCGACCACGCGCCAGGAGTATCTCGACCGGACCGCGAACCTGCCCCCGCAGCTCTTCTCGCACAACGACCAGACCGCCTTCTGGCAGGCGCTGCGCAAGACGAGCGGGCGCAAGTCGGGCTGGTCGGGGCGCATGGCCGACCTGCTCGCCAACCGGATCCCGAGCACCGAGCAGCAGTTCGCGATGAACATGTCGCTCTTCGGGACCAACCTGCTCCAGACCGGCGGGACCTCGGTCCCCTACAACGTGAGCAGCCGCGGCGTCACCAGCCTGCGCGGCATGGGCGGCCGCAACGCGCGAGAGGACCGGCGTAAGCGAGCCTTCGACAAGCTGCTGGACGCGTCCCGCACCAGCTCGGATCCCTTCATTCGCGAGTTCGGCGCCGTGCAGCGCCGCGCCCGAGACTCGGTCGAGCGCATCGGCGCGGCCCTCGACGCGCTGACCCCGCTCAACACCACCTTCCCGACCTCGCGCCTCGGCGAGCAGCTGAACATGGTCTCGCGCCTGATCCAGATCCGCTCGACGCTCAACGTGCGCCGTCAGGTGTTCTTCGTCGGCATGGGCGGCTTCGACACCCACGGCGCTCAGCTGGCCCGCCAGCCCGACCTCTACCAGGACCTGAGCTCCTCGCTGAACGCCTTCTACGCGGCCACCGTCGAGCTGGGCCTCCAGGACAACGTCGTCACCTTCACCAACTCGGACTTCGGTCGAACCCTGACGAGCAACGGCGACGGCAGCGACCACGGCTGGGGCGGGCACCACGTGATCATGGGCGGCTCGGTCGACGGCGGGAAGCTCTACGGCACCTTCCCGACCCTCGAGATCAAGGGCCCCGACGACACCCGGGGCGGTCGCCTGATCCCAACCACCTCGGCGGATCAATACGGCGCCACGCTCGCGCGCTGGTTCGGCGTGCCCGACGGGGACCTGAACTCGATCTTCCCCAACCTGAACAACTTCACGACGCGCAGCCTGGGCTTCATGGGGTAAGGAAGCCGGGTCGAGCGCTCGTGAAGGGAGGAGCTGTCGCTGTGAGCGGCAGCTCCTTCGCGTTGCGGAGATTCGAACTGGGAAAACTGGAAAACTGGAAGGCGCGCTGGCGGCTCAGCGGAGCAGGCTCTTCGAGTTTTCCAGTTTTCTCCGTTCAAAGTCGAATCGAGAGGGAGCTGTCGCTGACCGCGACAGCTCCTCTGCGTCCCGATCCGGGCACGGGCGCCGGCCTTTCCTTACGCCAGCATTCCCAGCGTGATCATGTCGTCCGGCGCCTCGACGGGGAAGCTGCTCGGGCAGTCGCGGGTCATGACGCTCCCGTCTTCGCGCCGGTAGAGGCGCACGCACACGCGCTCGTCCCGGCTGACCAGCTCGGCCGCTTCGGCGCGGGTCAGCTCGCGCAGGTCGTAGACCGCGTGCTGGCACTGCCCGCAGTCGCGCACGCGCGGATCGTCCGGGCGCGGCGTGAGGCTGTCCCAGGTCAGGGGGCAGGGGCTCGCGATCTCGAGCCGGTCCAGGGCGCGCAGCGCGCG
>CALDQK010000019.1 GCA_937911525.1 uncultured bacterium | reverse complement strand
GACCTCCGCCGAGTCGACGAACTTCGCCAGCCGGAGACCCTCCTGGGTCAACCAGGTCGTTCCGGCGCGCCGCTCGGCGAAGCTCGAGCTGGCCAGGCGCCCGCGCTGGTTGCTGACTCGCAAGCGCATCCGCAGGTCCGGCACCGACATCACCCCGGCCCCCAGCAGGGCGCCGAGGAGGGAGACGAGCCCGATCAGGACCGGGAGCAGGCAGCAGGAGCGCGCGTCGCGCGCGGTCCCGAGGACCTGGGGCAGCACGCTGGGCGTCGCGTTGGCCCGGCGGGCCAAGGCCTGGAGCTCCTTCGGCAGCTCGCGGCCCGTGGCGCGCGCCTGGCGAATCAGGCGCTGGGCCAGCTCGGGCTGGCCCCGCGTCAGGGCGAGGTCGCAGAGCGCGCTGAGGGTCGCCGCGTCGTCGGGCTCCTGCTCCAGGCGGGCGAAGAGCAGCTGCAGCGGGCCGAGCTCCTCGCGCCGCGGCGTCGCCTGGACTCCGCCGGCCGGCTCGTCGTGCTCGAGGCCTGGTCGTTCGGGCTCGCTCTCGGACAGTTTGGGTTCCCCATGGGGCGACCGGGTGCCGTCGGTCGCGCCTCGCTCCCACCTGGCCAAGAAGCATAGCCCGGGCCGGCGCTCAAGTGTCACCACCCCCGTCTCCTCGAGCCCGCGGCGACGCTCAGCGTCGCCCGCCTTCGTCACCCCGACCTCGCCGGTCTGCACGGGCGGGCTATCGTCAGGGCGTGAGCGACGAGCGCCTGAGGAACCTGGAGCAACGCTTCCACGAGAGCGGGCAGGTCGAGGACGAAGCGGCCTGGCTGGTCGAGCGGATCCGCGTCGGCGGCCTCTCTCGCGCGCAGCTGAACCTGGCCGCCAGCCTGGGCTACCCCGCGGCGCGCCTCGCGCTGGGGCGCCCGCCAGAGCACGACCTCGGGCGAACGCTCGAGGCCATGCGCGGCACCGAACGCGAGCTGCGGGCGCGGATCGCCCTGGCCCTGGCGCGCTTCCTCCAGGAGCGGCTCCAGCGGCCAGAGTGGGCTGCCGCGCTGGCGCGAGTCAGCGAGTGGCTCGCGGCGCCCTCAGCGCGCACCGCGCAGGCCTGCGCGAGCGAGGACCCCCACGAGTGGGGCGAGGAGCCTGGCTGGATCGCGGTCGCCGACGCGCTGTGGTGCGTGACCGAGGCCAGCGACCGCGAGGAGCCCTACCCGCCCTACCACTACGAAGCCTGGGAGGAGGCCTGCGAGATCAGCGGCAACCCCGCCGCGGTCGCCCTCGCGCTCCAGGCGAGCCTCAGGCCCTGGGTCCTGCCCCTCGACTGAGCTCAGCCCAGCCCGTAGGTCTTGAGCTTGCGGTAGATCGTGGCCTGGCTGATCCCGAGCCGGGCCGCCGCTTCCTTGCGCGACCCGCCGCACTTCCCGAGCGCGTGCGCGATCGCGAGCTTCTCCAGCTCCTGCAGCGGGATCACCTCGTCGCCCCAGGGCGGAGTCTGCTGGATAGGACTGGAGGGCGCGGCCGAGGGGAGAGCTGCCGCCGCGCTCGGCTCGGGCGCTGCGCTTGCCGCTGCCTCGGCGCTCGCCGGACTCGCAGGCGCCACGCCGCCGTCGAGGAAGCTCAACATCCTGGCTTCGAGGCGCGGCCCCTGCTCGGTGATCACGAGGCGCTGCATCATGTGCTCGAGCTCGCGCACGTTGCCGGGCCAGGAGTGCTGTGACAGCCGCTCGAGAGCGCCCGGGGCGATCTCGCGCAGATCGCGCCCGTAGCGCTCCGCGGCCCGCTGGAGGAAGTGCGTCGCCAGGAGGCCCACGTCTCCCTCGCGCTCGCGCAAGGCGGGCAGCTGGAGCGGGACCACGTTCAGGCGGTAGTAGAGGTCCTCGCGCAGGAGGCCCTCGCGGACCGCTTGGAGCGGGTCGCGGTTGGTGGCGCTCACGATCCGCACGTCGGACTCGAGGTCCTTCTGCCCGCCGACTCGCCGGTAGACCCGCTCCTGGAGGAAGCGCAGCAGCTTGCTCTGCAGCTCGAGGGGCATCTCACCCAGCTCGTCGAGGAAGAGGGTCCCGCCGTGCGCCTCCCCCGCGGCCCCCTTGCGCATTTGGTTGGCGCCGCTGAAGGCACCCCGCTCGTGACCGAAGAGGGTCGACTCGACCAGCTCGCTGGGGATCGCGGCCATGTTGAGCGCCACGAAGGGGCCGCTCTTGCGAGGCGAGCGCGCGTGGATCGCGCGCGCGATCAGCTCCTTGCCCATGCCCGACTCTCCCGTGAT
>CALDQK010000018.1 GCA_937911525.1 uncultured bacterium | reverse complement strand
TGCGGCTCGTCGCCGAAGCCGAAGCTCTTGGGGTCGCACCAGAAGTCGCCCGAGACGCGCCCCGGGTCGAGGCGCGCAGTCGGCGGCCAAGCCCGCAGCGCCTCTCGGGTCTCCCGCAGCGCGCGCGTGGGCGGATCCACGTAGCGCCCCTTGGTCGGCATGCCCGGCAGGACACGATCGAGCGCAGCCTCCGAGGCGTGGAGGGCGAAGCGGACCCACTCCTCGTGCAGGTGCGCTGGTGGCAACTCGCTGGGCCCGACCAGCGCCAGGGCAGCGGGGTAGCCGAGCCACGCGGCGAAGGCCAAGCGGGCCGGCTCTAGCTGGCCCTCGCGCATGCGCTGAGCCAGGTAGGCTGCCTCGTCCTCGGCGGAGTCGCTGGCCAAGTAGCGCCGGTGCAGCTCCTCTCGCTCGGCGTCACTCACAGCCGGCGCGCCTCAGGAGCGACGCGCCGCCCAGCGAGCCATGCCCTCCATGTTGATCTTGAGCGCGGCCGAAGCCGCGGCGTCGGCGCCCTTGGTCATGGCCTTCCACTTGAGCATGCCGACGTCCTCGCGCCGGGGAGCCGTAGCGAGGGCGTAGCCCACGACTCCCGGGGCCGCGAACCAGGCACCCAGGGAGTAGGCGTTGCGGATCCCGACCTTCTTCGAGAGGGCCGCGGTCTCCTTCTCGAGCAGGTGCCAAGCGACGATCTCGTAGCCGGCCCGGGCTTCGATCCGGTGCAAGACGTTCTCGTAGTGGATCGCGCCGAGGACCGGGATCTTGATCCTCTGATAGAAGCGCACACTCTGGGGCAGCTCGTAGCGCTCGTCGGGCACGGCGCGGCTCTCGACGACCTTGTCGATGTTCCCCACGTAGTTGTCCACGTCCATGACCGCGGCCAAGAGCTTCTCGGGGTCGACCCCGGGGATGGCCATCACCCCCACTCCTTCCTTGGTCGGCCGGCCGCCGTAGCTCCAGTTCTTGAAGCTCATGCTCGAAGGCGGTGAAGAGGGCAGGTGCGGGACGACCCGCTCGACGAATTCCAAGTGCTCCATGCCCCAAGACTAGCCGAGGGCCACCCGGATCGCCCCCCGCTTCAGCGCGCGCTCGACGTCCGGGCGGCTGTCCCCTGGGACCCCGCCGTGGAGCGCGCTCAGCGAGTCCCGCGCAGCCTCCCGATCCTCGTCGCGCACGCCGCGGACCGCGAGCGCCATCGCGCGCAGCGCGGCTCCGTGCTGCGGGTCCTCTTCTCCCGCGCGCTCCAGGCGATCGCAGAGCTCACCCGCGTCGACCGGGGCGTCGCCGTCGGCCGGACCGCCCATGCCCCGCCAGAGCGCCGCGAGAGCCTGGGCGTGCAGGCTCGCGTCCTCCTCGCTGCGGATGATCCGACCGCTCGCCAGCACTCCGACGCGGAAGGTGTGCCACAGGATCTGACGCACGCCTTCCCAAGGCAGCCAGGCACACGCCGCGCTGACCACCCGCACCTCGTCCTCGCGCAGCTCGCTGATCGCGAGCGCGGCCGGGTGACCCGCCAGCGCAGCCAGCGCCAAGCGCTGCGGTGAGAGGTCGCCGCGACGAACGCGGCGGCCTCGAGCTCGCCGTCGTCCCCCGCGCGCTCCCGCCGCCGACGCTCGGCGTCGGACACCGGCTAGACGGTGGCGTCGCTGCGGCTGCGAGCGACGGCGTCCTTCCAGCCGGCGTAGAGGCGCTCGCGCTCGGCCTCTTCCATCGCCGGCTCGTAGGTCTTGTCGATCGAGAGCACCGACTCGACCTCCGCGAAGTCCTTCCAGAAGCCCGCGCCCAGCCCGGCCAGGAAGGCCGCGCCCTGAGCGGTGGTCTCGATGTTCGTCGGCCGCACCACGGGCAGGCCGAGGATGTCGCTCTGGAACTGCATCAGCTTGTCGTTGACCACCGCCCCGCCGTCGACGCGCAGCTCCTTGAGCTTGGCCGCGTCGCCGAGGTCCGCCTGGAGCGCGTCGATCAGGTCGCGCGACTGGTACGCGATGCTCTCCAGCGCCGCGCGCACGATATGGCCCGCGTTGGCGCCGCGGGTCAGGCCCGTGATCACGCCGCGCGCGTCCTGGTCCCAGTAGGGCGTGCCCAGCCCGACGAAGGCCGGGACGAGATACACACCGTTGTTGTCGTCCGCCGCGATCCGCTCGCTGGCCGCCGCGTCGGGGATCAGCTTCAGCTCGTCGCGCAGCCACTGGATCACCGCGCCGCCGACGAACACCGAGCCCTCGAGGCAGTAGACGGGCTCGCCCTTGGCGTCGCAGCCGATCGTGGTCAGGAGCCCGTTGTTGCTCTCGACCTTCTCGCTGCCGGCGTTGAGCAGCGCGAAGCAGCCCGTGCCGTAGGTGTTCTTGGCCTGGCCCGGGTTCACGCAGCCCTGCCCGAAGAGCGCCGCCTGCTGGTCGCCCGCGATCCCCGTGATCGGGACCTCGGCCCCGAACACCGCCTTGTCGGTCACACCGAACTGCCCGGCCGAGGGCTTGACCTCGGGCAGGACGGACATCGGCACGTTCAAGAGCCCGCACAGCTCGGGGTCCCACGCCTTGGCGTGAATGTCGTAGAGCAGGGTCCGCGAGGCGTTGGTCGGGTCGGTCACGTGGGCCGCGCCGCCGGTCAGGCGGTCGACCAGCCAGGTGTCGATCGTGCCGAAGCGCGCCCGTCCAGCCGCGGCGCCCTCCTTGGCAGCGGGCACGTTCTCGAGGATCCAGGCCACCTTGGTGCCCGAGAAGTAGGCGTCCATGACCAGCCCGGTCTTGGCGCGGAACAAGTCCGCGTGCCCCTTCAGCTCCTGGCAGCGCGGCGCGGTCCGGCGGCACTGCCACACGATCGCGTGGTGGTAGGGCTTGCGCGTCTCGGCGTCCCACACCACCGTCGTCTCGCGCTGGTTGGTGATCCCGATCGCCGCGACCTTGCTGGGGTCCGTGTAGTCGAGCACGTCCTGAATCAGCGAGCGGGTGACCTGCCAGATCTCGTCGGCGTCGTGCTCGACCCAGCCCGGCTGCGGGTAGTGCTGCTCGAACTCGCGGTTGAGCTTCTTGACCACCTTGGCCTGCTTGTCGAAGAGCAAGACGGTGACGCCCGTCGTTCCGGCGTCGATCGCGAGCACGTAGTCACTCATGGAGCCTCCTCAGGAGCGAAGAACTCTACGCAGGGGCGCCCCGCTTCTCAACGCGCCGGCGACGCTCGCGCGCCGCGCGCGCCTCAGGGGAGGGGCTCGAGGCCCTTGGGGATCGTGCAGTCCTGGGGCAGCTTGGGCGGCGTCTTCGTCCGGTAGAGGAGAAAGGCGTCGCTCGCGATCAAGAAGCAATAGCGCCCGCTCTTGTCCGGCTTCACCGGCTCCGCGAGGGCGATCCAGGCCCCCCCGTCGGAGCTGACCCGCAACGTGACGCGGTAGCCCGGGGTCGCGAGCTGCTCCTTGCTCAACCCGAGCTGCGCCAGGTCACTCGCGTAGCGCCCGCGCTTCCGCAGGTGCTCGCCCTGCGGCCCGTTGAGGCCCATCAGGAGGCGCGCCGCCTGAGCCTCCCGCACCAGGAGGGGCCGCCGCGCGCGGAGGGCGTCTGCGTCCGCCGGACTGATCTCGACCATGCGCGAGCGACTCACGCCGCCGCCTACGGGCGCGCAGCGGATCTTGCGGGGGTCGCTCAGGACGACCCGCCACTCCTCGGCCCCTAGCCGGTAGCGCAGCTCGCTGGCCCGCGCCCCCGAGCGGACCACCTCGAGCCGACCCACGACGTCAGCGTGGATGTAGGGAACGGGACTCAGCGAGCCGCCGGTCGCGAGGTGCAGCGCCTGGGGTAGGTGCTCCTCCACGAGCGGAGCCAAGAAGAGGAGCGCATAGAGGGGATAGGAGTCCGGGTCGTAGCTGCGCAGGATCGGTTTGGGGGTCAGCGCCTTGCCGGCGACCCGGTGGGTCATCTCGGACTTCCCCTCGAGCGGGTAGCGCGTCACCCCGCTGCGGGCCTTGCCCTCCGAGACCTCGCGATAGCGGCTCTCGACCAGGCGACCCGCCGCCGAGAACTGGAGCATGTTGAAGCTCTCGCGCTCCTTGGCCGCCTCCTTGGTCAGCTCCTCGAACACGACGTGCAGTTGGAAGCCCGTGGCCGTCGTCTCGCCATGGACCCGCGTCAGCTGCGCTTCCCCTGAGGGCTCACTGAAGTAAATCCGCCGCTGAAGCAGGCGCTTCTGCAAGGTCCCCGCCTCGAGGCCAGCGACCACCGCCTTCCGGAAGGCCTGCGCGCCAGCGCGGGCCTGAGCCTCTTCGTCCCCGGCTCGAGCGGAGAGGGGCCCGACCAGGACCGCGCAGAGTCCCAGCGAGAAGCTCGCTCTACTGCGTCCACGGTGAGTCATGAGCAGCTCCGGTCGGTTCGAGTGCGGGGGCGAGGCTACCAAAGCCCCCCTCGCCGCGACCCCGACGCGCTGCACAGCGCGCGTCCCGGTGTAGCCTCCGGCCATGAGCGAAGCGCTGCGCGACTGGAACGACCACTACGCCACCGGGCACCTGCCCTGGGACACGGGCAAGGCGAGCGGGCACCTCACGCGCCTCGTCAGCGAGCGCGGCCTGAGCGGCAAGGCCCTCGACGTGGGCTGCGGCACCGGCACCAACAGCCTCTGGCTCGCGGGTCACGGCTTCAGCGTGCTCGGCCTCGACATCGCCCCGCTCGCGGTCGAGGCGGCCCGGGCCAAGGCCGAGCAGGCCCGCGAGCCGGAGTGCCGCTTCGAGGTGCTCGACTTCCTCAGCGAGGAGGTCCCCGGCGGCCCCTTCGAGCTGGTCTTCGACCGCGGCGTGTTCCACACCTTCGACGCGGCCGAGACCCGCGCGCGCTTCGCGGCCCGCGTCGCGGAGCTGCTCACGCCCGACGGTCTGTGGCTGAGCCTGCTCGGCAGCACCGAGGGCGCCCCGCGCGACACCGGCCCGCCGCGTCGCTCGGCCCGCGACGTGGCCGACGCGATCGAGCCAGCCCTCGAGCTGGTCGAGCTGCGCGCGACCACCTTCGACAGCGACATGGCCTGGCCGGCCTGGACCTGCCTCTCGCGCCGGCGCGCTCAACCCGCGCAGCCCTCGTCGCGGCGCGACTAGCGGGCGCGTGAGCCCCGCCTGACGGGGCGGGCACTATCCTGTCTCCGTGCAAGCGCGCTCCCGCTCCCTCGAGGTCTACCTGGTCCTGGCCCTGCTCGCGGCCTTTGCCGCGGCCTGGCTCTGCGTCGAGGCCGAGGCCGGCGAGCTGGTGGCGCGGGCCCTCCGCAAGGAGGGCGCCAAGCGCGAGCACTACCTGCTCCGGGCGGCGAACCTGCGCGCCGAGGGCCCGCGGGTCGTAGCCGCGCTCGGGCCCTGGGTGTTCGCGCTGCTGGCCCTCTTCCACCGCGGCGTGCGCGCTCGCCTCGAGCGCCTGCCGAGCCTGCGCCTCGCCGGCCTGGCCAGCGGGGCGACCCTCTTCGCCTTCCTGCTCCTGGCCCTCGAGCCCGCGCGCCGCCCGCGCCTCGACCCCTACCTGCTCACGATCGCGGTCGCCCTGGCCGGCGCGGCCGTGGGGGCCGGACGCGCCCTGCGTCGCGATCGCGGCCTGAGCGCGGCGGCGCTCGTGATCTGGCTCGCGCTCTGGATCCCCTTCGACCTGCGCTGGCTCCGGCAGCTCTGGCCGGGGCCGAGCGGACTCTCTTACGGCGGCATGGCGATCTGGATCACGACGCTCGCGATCCTCGGCTTCGGCGTGGCGAGTCGGAGCGAGCTCGGCTTCCGCCCGCCCGCCCTGCGCGACCTGAAGCTCGCCTGCGGCGGGCTGCTGGCCTTCGGGGTGGTCGCGATCGCGATCGGGCTCCCGCTCGGCTTCCTGCGCTGGAACCCGCAGCTCGACGGGCCCGTCCTCTCGCGCGCGATCGTCCACGGGCTGGGGCTGGCGCTCACCGTGGCTCTGCCCGAGGAGCTCTTCTTCCGCGGCGTCCTCGACCGCGGGCTCGAGGAGCGCTTCCCCAAGCGGCCGGCCCTGACGCTCGCGATCAGCTCGCTCGCCTTCGGGCTGATGCACTGGAACAACGCCAGCCAGCTCGAGCACAAGCTGGGCTACGTGTTCCTGGCCTCGATCGCGGGCGGAGCCTATGGCTGGGTCTATCGCCGCTCGGGCGCGCTCTGGGCGCCGGTCCTGTTCCACACCCTGATCGACCTCTTCTGGCAGCTCCTGCTCAAGCGCTAGGCTAGAGCGGTCGAAAGAGAGGGGTGTCTCCCCAGAACATGACCAGCTCGGAGGACCAGGCTCACTGGATCGGCGACTTTCGCATCGACGCCGAGCTCGGCCGCGGCGCCATGGGCGCCGTCTACCGCGTCATGCACCGCTCGGGCCAGGGCCCCTTCGCGCTCAAGCTGCTCCTCCCCGAGACCCTCGACGACTCGCGCGCGCTGAAGCGCTTCCAGAACGAAGCGCAGAGCATGAAGACCCTCAGCGAGCACCCGGGGATCGTGACCGTGTTCCAGCAGGGCTTCGCCAACCAGGGCCCCTTCGTGGTCATGGAGATGATCGAAGGCGAGAACCTGCGCGACCTGCTCAAGCGGGGCGCCCTGAGCGAGCGTGAGGCCCTCGAGCACGTGGGCGCGGTCGTGCACGCCCTGGCCTACGCCCACGACCACGGCTTCGTGCACCGCGACGTGAAGCCGGAGAACGTGATGATCACCACCGACGGGCGCGCGCTCCTGACCGACTTCGGCGTGACCCGCGTGCTGGGCGCGCTCGACAAGCTGACCCGCACGGGCGAGCTGCTGGGCACGCCCGTCTACATGGCGCCCGAGCAGGTCTCGACCGAGCTGGGCGCGGTGTGCGCCGCGACCGACGTCTACGCCATCGGCGTGATCCTCTACCAGGTCCTGCTCGGCCGCTCGCCCTACGAGGCGACCTCGACCGTGACCCTGCTGAGCAAGGTCATGAACGGCGAGTCCTTCCCGCTCCCGCGCTCCTTGCGCCCGCGCCTGCACCCCAACTGGCAAGAGGTGATCGAGCGCTCGCTCGAGCGCAACCCGAGCGAGCGCTACCCCCACGCCGGCGCCCTGGCGGTCGAGCTCGACGCCGCCCTGGCCGGCCCCGTCGAGCGCAGCCGCGGGCGAGCGCTCGCGGCGGGGGCGCTGCTCCTCGGCGGCGCGGGGC
>CALDQK010000017.1 GCA_937911525.1 uncultured bacterium | reverse complement strand
CGGCGGCGATCGAGCACGAGCACCCGGGTGCGCGCGCTCTCGGGGTCGGGCAAGCCGAGGTCGGCGACCCCGAGGACGAGGGTCGCGAGGAGCGCCGCGCGCAGCAGCCACCGCTCCCAGCTCCAGGCACCCTCGCGTCGACGCAGGGCGAGGAGGGCGAGCGCGGACAGCAACGCCAGCGCGCCAGGCACCAAGAGGGAGGCGAGCGTCATGTGCTCTCCTCACCCCGCGAACAGGGTGCGGGTTCCAGCGCTCGAGGGGTCGGTGCGGGTTCGCTCACAGGGCAGAGACGATATCCCCGAACCCTGACATGTGCCGAACCCTGCGCGCTACTTCTTGCTAAAGGCCAGCGAGCGCAGGCCTTCGTGCACCCGCGCCTCCTCTTCCTTGAGGTAGTCGAGGAAGGCGTCGAGCGAAGCGGCCCGCCGGCTGAAGGCGGCCAGCATCGGGTGCTTGAAGTCGTACTCGTAGAGGTCGTGGGCGAGAGTGTGCGCTAGCCGGCGCACGGCGTCCTCGCGCTGGGACTGGAGCTGGCTCTCCTTGAACTTCAGCTGGGCGCCCTTGGCCGCGTCTCCGACGGCCTTCTTCAGCTTGCCGAAGAGCCCCCCCTTGCCCCCGCCGCCGGCGGCCTCGGCCGCTCGCTCCTGGGCGATCCGCGCCAGCTGGGCGTCGATCTCTTCGATCGCGCCGATGGGGTCCTTCTGGGCGTACTCCTCGGCCGCGGCGCCGATCTCCTGGCGGAAGGCCGCGTCCTGCTGCGCTCGGGCGAGCAGGTCCGGCCCCTTGTCGTGGAGCTCCCCCTCGCGCTGCTCGCGGTCCTTGCGGATCGTCTCGAGCTGCTCCTGCAGCTTGCGGGTGACCGCCTCCGAGGCCAGGCAGCGGAAGCGGCCCTTCTGGTTCTTGATCCCGGGCTTGTCGAAGGCGCGCCACAGCGCCTGGCACTGCACTCGCTCGTTGCCGACCGCCTTGACCTCCTCGGGGGTCGGGGCCAGCAGCATGGCCTTGCTCATCTCCTCGGGCGCGAGCTCGAAATACTGCAAGCCCATCAGGCCCTGGCCGACGGCGACGTGGAGCCGGCGCAGGGCCGGCCGATCGAGGCCAGGCTGAGTCAGCGCGACCTTGCTCAGACCCACCGCCATCCGGAGCGAGCCGGCGATCAGGTTGTCCTTGCTGTCGACGTCGGTGATCGTCCGCAGCAGACCCTCCTCCTCCATGTTCTTGAAGGGGGCGCGGCCGTAGAGGTTGAGCGAGTTGGCCACGTCCGCGTCGGGTCCACCGCCGCCGAAGCTGCGCTCGGGATAGGCCGGTGAGGGGAAGCGCTGCCAGGCCAGCTTGAGGTGGCGCTCGAGCGCCTGCTTGTCGCCCTGCACGTGCGCCGCGAAGAAGAGCGCGAGGTGGGGCAAGGGCTCGTCGGGGAAGGCCTGCGCCATCTCGACGCCGCGCGCCTTGAGGGTGCCCACGTCCCGCTGGTCGATCGCGAAGCGGAGCCCGACGAGCAAGCGGGCGAAGTTGGCCGCCTCGGCGTCTCCGCGCGCGGCGCGCACCATGACCTCGATCGCGTCCGGGCAGCCAGGGAAGCGCGCAAGCGCCGCCTGAGCGGTCTGCTCAGCCGTGGCCCGGTCCCCTCGCATCAGGGCGACCTTGGCCAGGCCCGCCTGCGCCGTGGCGGCCGCCATGGCGTGGGGGGCCGACTGGAGCTGCTGCTCGAGGGCCTGCTGGGCCTGGTCGAGGTAGCTGGTCTCGCCGGTGCGCTCGAAGGACCACAGGGCGCGCGCGACGGGCTCCTTGGGAGCGCCGGGCGCGGAGAGCGCCTCGGCCTCCGCATCGGGGGCGCCGTACATCAGGTCTTCGTAGCTGGGTCGTCCGCCGCCGGAGTCGTCGTCGTCGAGGAGGTCGAGCCCGCCCCCCATGCCTCCGCCGCCGGGAGCGCTGGGAGCCGGAGCCATGGGCGCTGGAGCCGTGGGCGCTGGAGCGGGCGCGGTCGCCGGCGCCCCGCCCGGTTCGGGGGCGAGGTCCAAGCCGCCCTCCCACGAGCTGCGGCGCGGCTCGGGCGCGGGGGCGAGGTCGAGGCTGCCGAAGTCGTGGCCGCCGGCCTGCGGGGCCGGGGCCGGCGCTGGCGTCGGGGCCGGCGCTGGCGTCGGGGCCGGCGCAGGCGCTGGCGCGAAGTCGAGGGGCGGACCGCCCCCCGGCGCGCTCGGCGGGCCTGGCAGCGAGAACCCGCCTCCGGCGGGCTGGGCCGGGGGCGCGGCCTGGATCGGGGGCGGCTGCCAGCCTCCGCGCAGGGACTCGCCGTAGAGCTTCGCCAGCCCGGCCAGGGCCGCGGCGAACTTGTGGTCGTCGTTGTAGGCCGGGCGCATTCGGCTCAAGAAGGCCACGCCGCCCTGCCCGGTCTGCGCGACCTGAGGCGCTTGCCCCGCCAGGGCCTGGTGGGTGTGGGGCGGGACGATCACGCCGCGCTGGGCCAGGACCTGCGGGCCGGCAGTCCAGGCGTGCGCCGCAAAGCGGCCCAGGGCGTCGCCTCGGCGACGGGCTTCGTCAGGGGGGATCCCCGCGAAGCTGGGGAACATGCGTGCCAGCAGGGGGAGGATCGTCTCGTCGCTCACGTCGGCGAGCCTAGGCCCTAGCCCCTTCGCCCGCAACGTGATGGGGGCGGTCGCGCATTTCGCCGCATGGGGTATCCTCGCCCACCGAACTTGGCAGCACTTAGGAAGGTGCCACGCGGTGTCGCTACGCGGCAATCAAGCCACGATCGAGCTGGTGGATCTGCTCAACCAGATCCACAGCAGCGGACACGCAGGCACGCTCCGGCTCGAGACGCCGGACCGCACGACCAAGCTGCATTTCTTCCGCGGACAGATCTACCTCCCCACGGGCGGCTCCTCGGGCGCCTACAAGATCGGCGCGCTGCTGGTCCGGGCGGGGAAGCTGAGCGGTCGGGACCTCCTGCGCGCGCTCGCCATCCAGAAGGAGGAGGGGCACCGCGAGCGCCTCGGCGACCTCCTGGTGCGTCTGGGGCGGGTGACCCGGGGCGACCTCGACACGGTGATCCGCTCTCAGTTCGAGGACCAGATCTGCGACCTGCTCTTCGAGGCGGACGCCGAGTACGAATACCGGCGCGACGTGCTGCCCGCGGGCTTCACCGACTCCCGCGGCAACATTCAGGCGCTCGGCTTCGACATTCGCTCGATCCTGATGGAGGCCTCCCGGCGCCAGGACGAGTGGCGCCTGATCCGCAAGACGATCCGCAGCGGGCGCGCGGTCTACTGCGTGGCCGCGGTCGCCTCGGGCCAGTGGCACGTCGACGACGCGGGCAAGGTCGAGAGCAAGGAGAGGCAGGCCCCGCGCGAGAAGAGCGAGCTCGACGCCGAGATCCTGCGCCGCTGGCGGAAGGCCCACGCGGTCCTCAACCAGAACCCCTTCGACGGCCTGCGGACCGTGGACGAAGTGGTCGCGGCCTCCGGCTTGCCGGCCTTCTCGGCCATGGGGCTGATCGCCGAGCTCAAGAGGGAGGGCTTGATCCGCACCCTGACCACCCAGGAGCTCGAACACACCGTCCTGCGCGAGCTGCAGGAGGACCACCGCCGCGAGGCCTACAAGGTCTACGAGTGGTCCAACGAGACCGACGCCCTGACCGAGACGGCCTCCCGGCTGGATAAGGTCCTGCTGCGCAAGGAGCACCTCGAGGGCCAGTCCTTCGGCGGACGCACCACCAGCGTTCGCGCGCTGCAGATCCTCTCGCGCCTGCTCCGCCGCGGCGCGCCCTTCCATTACGTGTGCCGCGAGGCCGAGTCGAAGGTCGAGGTGTTCTACGCGCCCACGGTGCTCCGGCTGCACCTCAGCGGCCCGCGCCGGACCCACTCCACCAGCCGCTACCTGAAGCGCCGCAAGGCGATCAGCTCGGCGCGCCTCGACCAGGCCCGCGAGACCGCCAAGCTCGAGCAGCGCAACCTCGACGAGGTGCTGCTCAAGGACGGCTACGTCCGGCGCGAGGACTGGATCAAGGCGGTCAAGGACAAGGCCGTCTCGGGCCTGTTCAGCATCTTTGGCTGGAGCGATCCGATCGTGGAGGTCGCGGGCGGCGTGGTCCCGCCCCCGACGGTCGAGGAGGTCCACGGGCTGGTGTGCGAGATCCCCCTCTCGCCCGCGCTCAAGGAGAGCCTCCGCCGGGACCTGCTCCGCTGGAAGGTGCTGCTCAAGGAGATCCCGACCCCCAACGTGATCTGCATCACGACCACCCCTTCGCCCGGGAACTCCCCGCGGCGCGCGCACGACCTCTTCGACGGCCGGCGCACCGTGGGCGACCTGATCCAGCTGGCCCGCGTGGCCCCGCTCGAGCTGGTGCGCTTCGTCTACGACTCGATCAAGGCCGGCAAGGTCCGCCCCCTGACCGACCGCGAGCACTACGAGCGGATCGAGCGCCGCCTCGAGAGCGAGCGCAACGAGGAGGCGGTGGTCTACCTGAAGAGCGCGATCGCCTGGGGCTACGCGCCCAAGCTCTACCGCCAGCGCCTGCGCGAGGTCCGCAAGCTCCTCAGCGACCAGCCCGACAGCGAGAGCCGGCCCGTGCTCCAGGGTGAGGTCTCGACCCTCAGCCTGGCCGAGGTGCTCCAGCTCCTGCACCAGGGGCACCGCAGCGGCACGCTCAAGATCCGCGACGGCGAGCGCGAGAAGGTGCTCTACCTCGATCGCGGCGACGTGCACGTGCTGCGCGTCGAGCAGTCCGAGTCGGACCAGGAGGTGTGGGACCTATTGCTCGGCGACGAGACGCGCAGCTCGATCAACCTGACCGAGCTGCTGCAGAAGCGCGGCCTGCTCGACGAGTCCCAGGTCGGCAGCGAAGAGCTGCAGGCGATCAAGGAGGACATCTTCGACGCCTTCCTCTGGGACGGCGCCAGCTACGAGTTCACGCAGAACCTGCTCCCCAGCGAGCTGCGCGAGGAGAGCGACCGCGCGACGACGGTCAAGCTGAACACCCCGGTGCTCCTGATGCAGGCCATGTCGCGCCTCGCGGAGTGGGACGACCTGCGCGGAGTGCTCAAGAGCGCGCGCGCCGTGTTCGGCTACGCCTCACCCAAGGCTCAGCTCGCCGCCGTGCGCGAGGGGCTCGGCGCGGTGGCCTACCTCTACGACGGCAAGCACTCCCTGGCCGACATCGTGCGGATCTCGGGCGAGAACCGCTTCAAGGTCTACCGCGAGGCCAGCGAGCTGGTGCAGCGCAAGCTGCTCGTGTTCAAGGGCCTCAAGAAGCGCAAGCCGCGCCGCCGCCTCCAGCAGCCCCTCGCGAGCGGGCGCCTCCCGCGCCTGCAGCGGCCCGGCAAGCTGATCGCGAGCGACCAGTTCGACGAGCAGATGATCAACTCCGACATGGACCTCAACTCGGCTATGGGCGACAGCATGGAGGGCGTGTGAGCCGCTGGGACTTCCCGGCGCCCTTCGACCGCTTCCTGGGCGTGGGGCTCGGGGTCGACGTGCACAACGAGCAGCCCGACTGGCGCGAGGTCCTCACGCAGGGGTTGCCGGCCGACTTCCTCGAGGTCTACACCCGCGGGGAGGTCGCCCAGGCCCACGCGGTCCGGGCCGCCGCGGACCTGCCCCTGCTCTATCACGACGACGCCCTGGACCCGATCCTGCCCGAGGGGATCCGCCCCCACGAGCTGAAGCTCGCCGTCGACAACCTGGGCGCGGTCGGCGCGCCCTGGTGCGTGTCCGAGCTCGCGACCCGCCGGCTCGGCGAGCGCTACCTCGACTTCTTCCTCCCGATCGTGCTCAGCGAGGAGGCCGCGCAGGTCGCGGCCCGTAACCTGGCGGAGCTCGACCAGGCCCTGCCGGGGCGGATCGTGGCGGAGAACCCGCCCTATCAGCTCCCCGTCGGCCCGCTGCACGTCCTCGAGCTGATGGCGCGCGTCCACGAGCTGGCTGGGATCCCCCTCGTGCTCGACCTGGGGCACCTCTATTCGTTCCAGCTCTGCCGCGGGCTCGATCCCCTCAGCGGCCTGGACGACTTCCCCCTCGAGGCGATCGTCGAGCTGCACGTCGCGGGCGCGGTGATCGACGAGCGCCGCGCCGCGCCGATCTATCAGGACGCCCACGGCGCCGCCGAGATCCCGCCGGTCCTCTACGAGATGCTGGCGGAGGTCGCCCCGCGCTGCCCAGAGCTGCGGGTCGTCACGATCGAGGTCGAGGATGCCGACCTCGCGCGGGTCACCCGCCAGCTCGAGGACACCCGCGCGGCCCTGGGCTCGCTCTCGGCCTAGGCGCAGAATTCAGCCCTGGCTTTCGGACTCCTTTCAGGCGAGCCGCTCCCGCTCCCGCCCCGGGTCGGCTGCGCAACTCGACCACGCTGGCGCATGAGTTAGCGCCGCGCACGGGCTTCGCGCTGTCGAGGGTCATGAAGGCCCTCCCGCTGATCCTGCTCTCTCTCGCTGTCCTGCCCGCGTGGGCGGGCGGAGGCGCCGCTTCCCCTGAGGAGGGCGCCGCGGAGTCGGCGCCGCGCCGCTCGCTCCCCGTCCTGGCGCGCGGCAGCCGCGGCGAGCCCGTCTCGGAGCTCCAGCGCCAGCTCAACCGCTTCCGCTGGAACGCTGGGCGCCCGCCCCTCGCGGTCGATGGGATCTTCGGGCCCCTGACGGAGCTCGCGCTGCGGAGCTTCCAGTCCGAGGTCGGCTTGCCCGTCAGCGCTCGGACCGAGGAGAGCACCTGGCGCGCGTTGGCGGCGGTCCCCGCCCCGCGTGAGGGGCGACCCGAGCGCCCGCGCAGCGCTCCCGCTCGCCGAAGCCGCAGCCCAGGGGCGCGCAGCGTCTCGGCGAGCGCACGGACGCTATCCACAACGGCGCGGCACGCGTCATCGCTCGCCGCTTCAATTGCGCCGCTCTTGGCGCGGGCCTGTAATTGAAAGACGTCGAAGCCCGTGACGTCGGCGTCGTGGAGGCGCGGCACGAGATGCACGTGCAAATGCGGCGACGACTCGGACATGAAGCAGGTATAGATCCGCTTCGCCGACGTCGCGGCCTGGAGCGCGTCCGATACGCGCCGCAGCACGGGGCCGAACTCGGCGGCTTCGCAATCAGTAAAGTCCGCGGGCCCGACGGCACATCGTCGGGCGTGCAACATTAAATGGCCCGCGACG
>CALDQK010000016.1 GCA_937911525.1 uncultured bacterium | reverse complement strand
GCCGCTTGGGACGGACGCCCGCCGAGCTCGAGCGCGACCTCGAGGGCCTGCGTCAGCGGGCCAGCTTGATCCACGAGGCGGCCGAGCTGCTCGACCTGGCCGAGCGCTGCGAGATCGCGCGCGAGGGCTATCGGCTCGTGCGTCAGGCAGCGCGGCAGGCGCGCGCCGAGGCCAACGAGCGCGAGCGACGTGCGCGTGAGGTCTATCAGACGCTCCAGGATCGGCTGGCCGAGGCCAAGGCGGCGCGCGAGGCCCTCGAAGAGGAGCTGCCCGGGTCGGCCCTCGCGGACTGGCGCGAGGCGGAGGACCTGCTCCAGCGCTGTCGGGATGCGATCCGGGCGGCGCGGGGCGAGGGTCGCAACGTCGAGCGCCTCGAGGCGGCGGTTCAGCAGGCCGAGCTCCGCTACGAGGCTGCGCGCCGGTCCGTGCGCGAGTCGTGGGGCCTGCCGGGTGATCGTCTGGATCAGGATCGCCAGGCGCTCCCGCCGGTCGAAGGCTAGACCTCGAGCCTCACTTCCGCGCCGCTTGGGACCAATCCACCTTTCACGCTCATTTCAGCGCAGGCGGCCCTCGGGGGCTCGTGACGGCTTCGTTGGACTTGTGCTTTGGCGCGCTCAATGCACAGAGGGTGAGCAGAGAAGGCGACGACGCCTTCTGGTCTCGAACCCATGCCAAGGAGCGTTTCTCTCGTAGAAACCGAGTGTCTTTCCCTGAGTGTCACTTCCTGAGCAGAGGGGACCGCCCACGGTGGGTGGTCCCCTCTGGTCTTTCCGGAGGGGACGGGGACCGCGTGCTAACCAGACGTTCAGGTGCTAGGTTCGAAACACGGGGGACCCGTTGATGGAAGCGGCCGTCGAGCACGCCAAGGACGTAGCACGCGAGGCGATTCGCGCCGGGTTGCTCCATCCCAATCAGGCTCGCGAGCTCTACGACGAGTTCCAGCAGTTCGTTGCCAACGACGTCAAGGGCAGCTTCACGCAGCTGCTGCTCGCGCGCGGCGCGATCGACACCCAGGGCTTCGAGCACCTCGAGCGCAGCTGTCCGCCCGCGGCGCCCGACGACAGCCAGGAGCTGATCGACACCGCGGCCCTGCCGGCCTACAAGCTGCGCGAGGCGCACGGGGTCGACCCTCTCGACCCGGGCACGGGCGGGGGCTCGATCACCGACGACAGCGAAGACCCCAACCCCGCTCAGCACCCGGCCGACGCCAGTCCGGAGATGACCCTCGGGTTCGAGGACGTCCTGCCGACGCCCGACGACGACCTGCCCGAGATCCAGCGCACGATGGCCTTCGGCGCCGTGCTCCAGCCTGGCCAGCAGAAGGCGCCCAAGGCGCCCCAGCCCCCGCAGCCGCCTGCGCAGCCGGCGGGCGGCGCCGGCTGGGGCAGCACCGTCATGAAGGCTCCCAGCGACGAGGAGCTCTTCGGCGGCGAGGGCCGCCGCAGCGGCGTCATTCCGCTCGGCTCCCTGGACCCCGGTCCTGCGGCCGGCAGCGGCCAGTTCGCTGCTCAGCAGCAGGGGAGCGGGGTGATCCCGGGGCCTCAAGCCAGCGGCGTGATCCAGGGGCCTCAGGGAAGCGGCGTGATCCCGGCCCAGGGGAGCGGGCAATACGCTGCCCCGCTGGGCAGCGGCGTGCTCCAGGCCCCGCCGGCTCCGCAGGGGAGCGGTGTCATCGAACTGCCGGGTCCGCCCGTGGCTCCGCTCGGATACACGCCGATCGACTCGACCTCGGGAGATTCGCGCTCCAAGAGCGGCTCGGGCAGCGTGGCGCAGTCGCTCCCCGGCTCGAGCAAGCCAGACCTCGACCTCGTGTCCGACTCGGTGGCGGAGCGGGAGGCGGACTTCTTCAACCTCGACAGCGTCGACGACGGGGACGAGTTCGACGAAGTCGAGGAGCAGCGCGCCGTCCAGATCGGCGACGTGTTCGGCAACTACAAGCTGCTGAGCGAGCTCGGTCGCGGCGGCATGGGGGTGATCTACAAGGCCGAGCGGATCGGCGGGGCGGGCGCCGGCGAGCTCTACGCGCTCAAGACGCTGATGGCCGGCACGGGCCCTTCGGCGGGCAAGCGGCGGATGCGCTTTCAGCGCGAGGTCGAGGCCCTGCGCCGCCTGACCCACGCGAACATCGTCGGCGTCCACGACTGCGGTCGGAAGGGCGCCTACGACTACTACGTGATGGACTACATCCGTGGGCGCGAGCTCAAGCAGGCGATCAAGAACGGGGAGCTGACCCCGCGCCAGAAGCTCGACGTGTTCGTGCAGATCTGCGAAGCGGTCGAGCACGCGCACCAGCGCAACGTGATCCACCGCGACCTCAAGCCGGCCAACGTGCTGCTCGACGAGGAGAACGAAGCTCACGTGCTCGACTTCGGCCTGGCCAAGCTGAGCGACGAGAGCCTGGAGCTGACCCGGACCGGCGCCGCCCTGGGCACGCCTTACTACATGGCGCCGGAGCAGATCCAGAACCCCAAGGACGTCGACTTCCGCGTCGACATCTTCGCCCTCGGCGTGATCCTGTTCGAGCTGATGTCCGAGCAGCGCCCCTTCACGGGCGAGACGGCGGGCGAGGTCACGAACAAGATCATGAACGAGGAGCCGGTCAAGCCGAGCTCGATCAACGACAAGCTCCGCCCCGCCTTCGACGCGATCTGCCTCAAGGCGATGGAGAAGGAGCCCGACCAGCGCTACCAGTCGGTGGACGAGCTGCGCCGGGAGGTCGCCAAGTACCGCCGCGGCGACCGCGTCCGCGACGCCGGCGACGTCGCCCAGCTCAAGGCCTCGGTCCGCCGCTACGTCAGCAAGCACAAGGTGCCGCTGATCGTCGGCTTCGCGTTGGGCTTCGCGATCGCCTGGTTCATCCGGCCCCTCTTCTGAGGGGGCTCAGAAGGACAGGAGCAGCCCCGTGGTCACGCTGAGGTGGTCGCGGCGTCCCTCCCGGTAGACGGCTCGGCTGACCTCGGCCCTCAGCTGGACGTGGCGGTTCAGCTCGTAGCGGAACCCCAGCGCGAAGAGCTGCAGCGACTGCAGCTCGTGGACGAAGTCGCTGTTGCCGTCATAGATGTCGTAGCGGACGAAGGGCTCGAGGGTGCCGAGCGGGATCCGGTGCTCCCCCTCCCCCACCTCGGGCAGCTCGATCCGGTAGCCGGCGTATGCGTAGGCGCCCCACTCGATGTACTCGCTCGGGCGGGGGAGGCCGCCGCCACCCCGCGGGCGCGACCAGTTGAAGAAGGACTCCGCGCGGAGGCGGAGGCCTTTCAGGTCCACCAGGAGGTCGACCGCCAGCACCCGGTCGGTGCCGCCCCGACGCGCCTCGCCCCAGGGCGTGTAGCCCTGCGCCTCGAACACGTCCTCGAAGTAGGTGGCGCCTCTACCCTCCGCCTGGGCGACCAGGCGCAGGCGAGGATCACCTGGGCTGTAGTTGCGTGGCTGCTCGACTCGACCCGTGTAGCCGCTCAGCCCGAGCTGGAGTCTGCCCACGGGGCCGAGGTCGTCAGCGGCGAAGTAGAGTCGGCCGCCGACCGCCTTGTCGTGGTTGTCGTCGCGCGCCGAGACGCTCGTCTCCCCATTCGAGATCCAGGCTACGTAGCCCAAGCGCCCTGGCCCCAGGGGGGCCTCCCCTTCGATCACGAGGCCGGTGATCTCCTCGGGAAAGATCCGGCGTCGGATCGGCAAAGGCACGCTCAGGGTCGGCAGGAGGGGCTCGTCATGGATCAGGTAGTTCCAGAAGCCCACGGGAGTGACGATCTTGCCCAGGCGGACCTGAAAGAGCGCTGAGGGTGACCACTGGACGAAGGCCCGCTCGATCTCCACGTCCTCGTCGACCCGATACACGTTGTCCTGTGGGCGCGGGACGAAGACCACCTGGACCATGGCGTGGAAGTCGGCGGGTAGCTCGGCCCGCAAGTAGAGCGAGGCGTCGCTGCCGAAGAAGTGGTGGTCTGCCAGGAGCGGGCGGAGGGAGGTCGAGGTCCGGCGGTCCCAGGTGTAGCCACCCAGGACGTATCCCGAGAGTCGGAGTCGCCCCAGCACCCGATCGAGAGCCGAGCTGAGCGCGTCGTCCTCGTCGAGGTCGGCCTCCTGCTCCGCCTTCGCCTCTGCCTCTGCCTGGGCCCGCTCCAGGCGTAACATCCGCTCGTTCATTCGCTGCATCTCGGCGCGCAGCTGCCTGGCCTCCTCCTCGGGCGAGGTCGGAGCTGGCTCCCCCTGCGCGACCGGCGGCGGGGTCTCCCCTTGCGCGTGGGCCAGGCCGCCCGCGAGCACCCAGGCGCAGCAACACCCCAGCAGAACTTTACGACTCACTCGTTCCCCCTTTGATTCCTGCTCAACCTCACGGTCGCCGCTCGAAGGCGACGACGCGCCACTCCCCAGCCACGCAGCGGAGCCGCACTCGGTAGTCCCGGAGGCGACTCTGGCGACCGCTCTCGCGGTCGAAGAAGGACAGCTCGCTGACCTTGGCGCTCGCGAGGTCGAGTTGCTCGAGCTCCGCCTGGGCGAGGCGCAGGCGGCGCTTGACCGAGCGACGCACCAGTCGAGTCAGCACCTCATGAGCGTCCGGCGCCAAGACCTCGAGGGCGTGCCGGTCCCCGCTGACGAAGGCGCGCCGCAACCCGTCGAGCGCCCGCTCCGCGCCGGCGAGGGCTGCGGCTCGCTCTCGCTTGGCCATGACCTCTACGCAGAGGTCCTGATAAGCCGCTCGAGCGCGGTCGAGGTCGAGGGCGCTCAGGCGCGCCGCCGCCTGGAGCCGGGGCTCGAGCTGGCGCCGCAGCGCGGGCTCGAAGCGCAGCAGCGCCTCCAGGCGTGTCCGTGCGCGCTCCAGCTCGGCGTGCTCCTGGGCGTGGCGCGAGAGCGCCTGGCGCACTCGCTTCTCCCAGATCGTGACCTCGTCGTTCAGGCGGATCGCAGTGGCTGGCGCTCGGCGCGGGCCCCGCGCTCGCTCGAGGGTCGAGGCGAGCTCGCTGAGCGCGGGGCCCCAGCCCCGCTGAGCGGGGCTTGGGAGGTGGCTGTCCCTCGCCTCCTTCCAAGCGCTCCGCGTCTTGCCGAGTCGCGCGGCGAGCTGGTCGAGCTTCCGGGTCCAGGACTGCCGCTCGGTCCGCTGGCGCTGAGCCGCGAGTTCGCAGGCGGCGCTCGCCGCCTGCAGCGCTCGCCGCGCGCTTTGGCGTTCTGGAGCGCCGCCACGGCTCGCGCGGAGCAGGGCGGCGCGGGCGGCTTGGACCGCCGTAGGGGCACTGCCGCTCAGCCGCCAGGCGTAGGCCCAGCACTGAAGTGCGACGCGAGCTTGCGCCAGCGCGTGGGCTCGTCGCTTCTGCGTGGCCTGGCGGAGCGCGCGTCGCAGCTCGACGTCCAGGGCCAGGACCTCGCGCAACCCCGCCTCGAGTTCACTGGGCGTCGCCTGCGGCGCCTCCGCGCTGAGGCGCGCGTAGGCCCGCAGGATCAGCTCACGCAGCGCGGGGTCGGCTCGACCCGCTCGCCGGCGCAGGTCGGAGAGCCCTTGGAGCAGACGGGCGCGCAGCGGCGCTGCGCGACCCTCAGCCTGGGGGTGGGGAGAGGGCTGCGCGACCGGAGCGGCCTGGGTGGGGCGCTGGCTGGTCGCGGGGGCGGTGTCGCTGGGCTGCGACTCGGAGGGCCGGAGGCTCCTGGGGAGGCTCTTGGTGGGGGTGGCCCGCTGGACGCCAGCGGGACTCCGCACCGCAAGCGAAGGGCTGGGGCTGGCCGAGTGCTGGTCAGCGGCGAGAGTCAGGCCCCAGCCGAGCGCGCCGAGGCAGCCCAGCGCGGCCACGATCGCCAGGCCCGGGCGACCCCGCGCAGGAGCCTGCGAGGGCTCGCCGGCGAGGAAGGCTTCGAGCGCGCCGCGCAGCGCGCGTGCGTCGGGCCAGCGCTCCGAGGGCGGCTTGCGCAGTGCTCGTTCGACGATGCGCACGAGTTCGGGCGGCGTCCCTGGCGCGGAGTGGCGCAGCGGCGGCGGCTCGCTTTGGAGCTGCTGAATCACGATCTGGACGGGCGTCCCGTGGAAGGGGCGCTGGCCGGAGAGGGCCTCATAGAGCACGATCCCCAGCGAGTAGAGATCCGAGCGCGGGTCGCAGGGCTGCCCGTTTGCCTGCTCGGGGCTCATATAGCTGGGGGTGCCC
>CALDQK010000015.1 GCA_937911525.1 uncultured bacterium | reverse complement strand
CAGGTCGTGCCCCTCGCGCTGGACGTAGCCGAGGATCTCCTCGGCGGCGTCGCCCACCGCGACGTTGACGCTGGCCGGGATCGAGCGCTCGGAGAGGCGCTTGCGCAGCCCGGCGAGGTACTCCTCGGCCTCGGCCTTGTCGTCCTCGCTCTCGACCACGCAGAGCAGGCTCGTCACGCCGACGTCCTGGCGCGCGATCAGGCGGGTGACTGCGTCGAGCACCTGCTCGGAGAGTTCGGAGCCGTCGAGGGGGATCAGGGTTTTGCGGAACATGGCACCTCCATTTCACTCACCGCGCGCAGGACGTCGTCGCTGGAGAGGATCCCCACCAGTCGGCCCTCGTCCAGCACGGGCAAGGCGTCGATCTTCTCGCGATGCATGCGCCCTGCAACCTCAGGGAGGCTCGCTTTGGGCGTGGTCGTCGAGAGGGGGGCGGGGGTCATGATCTGAGCGGCGCTGCAGCCCTCGAGGTCGAGGACCCGGCCGGCGTTGCTCAGGTTGACCCGCACGATGTCCCGGTTGGAGATGATCCCGCGCAGCTCGCCCTCTTCGAGGACGAGCAGGTGGCGGACGCCGCCCTCCTCCATTCGCTGCAGCGCAGCGAGCGCGGTGCTCTGGGGCTCCACGTGCAGGAGCTCGGTGGTCATCAGGTCGGCGACGGTCCGCTTCATGCGTCCTCCTCGGGGCCTCGCGAGACGCGTCTGCAAGGAGCGCGCCAGCCGGGACTCCAGGTCTCCCGGTGCCAAACGTCCTAAGGCCAAGACGGGCGCGCCAAAGGTGTCACGCGGGTGGGACACCTCGTGTCCCTGGCGCCGGGCGATTCTTCGCCGTCGCAATGCTGTTTACGGTGTCTTGGGGGGGGCGTATATTCCGGTCATGGCCTCAGATACGGCGCGTGAGCAGGACCTCGTCAAGGTCTACCTCAACCAAATGAGCGTGATCCCCCCGATCTCCGTCGAGGAGGAGCGGGTGCTGGCGCGCGAGCTCGAGGAGTCACGCGCGGCCTATCGGCGGCGAATCACGCGCAACGGCTACTCCCTGGTCCACGCGATCCGCTTGCTCGAGAAGATCCTGACCGGGCAGCTGCCCGTCGATCGCGTGCTGCTGATCGAGGCCAACGACAACCAGAAGAAGGACCGGATCCGCAAGGACCTCGCCGTGGTCCTGCCCGTGGTCCGCCGCGAGGTCGCCGAGCACCAGCGCCTGTTCCGCGCCTACGTCGACCCGGCCCGGAGCCCCGAAGAGCGCGCGCTCCTGCGCCGCGCCATGGGTCGCCACGTCGAGGAGACGTGCCACGTCTTGCTCCCCTACCGGATCCAGATGTCGCGCCTGACCCCCGCGATCGAGCAGCTCGAGGTCCTCTCGGCGCGGATCCGGATCCTGGGCGTGCGCCGGGACGAGCTCCAGGGCGGGCGCTCCAACGAGCAGAAGCACGAGCTCGCGACGATCGAGAGCGAGCTGGCCGAGCTGACCTACCTCTGCCAGGCGACGCCCAGCGCGTTGGCGCTCTACCTCGAGCACGTCGAGCAAGGGAAGCAGCGCTACGAGAACGCCAAGAAGGCCCTCTCGCGCAAGAACCTCCGCTTGGTGGTCAGCATCGCGAAGAAGTTCCGCAACAAGGGGCTCCCCTTCCTGGACCTGATCCAGGAGGGCAACACGGGCCTCATGAAGGCCCTGGACCGCTACCAGGCCAGCCGCGGCAACAAGTTCTCGACCTACGCCACCTGGTGGATCAAGCAGACGATCACGCGCTCGATCGCCTACCAGTCGCGCACGGTGCGGATCCCGATCCACGCGATCAACAACCTCAACCGCCTGATCGAGCTGCGCGAGGACTTCCTCAAGAAGAACGGGCGCAACCCCTCGCTCGAGGAGATGGCGCGCGTCAGCGAGCTCCCCGTCAAGGAGGTCACGCGCTTGCTCGAGCTGCACCGCAGCTCGCTCTCGCTCGACCAGCCCTACGGCAACGGCGAAGAGGGCCACTTCGGCGAGCTGATCGAGGACCAGAAGAGCGAGACCCCGGTCGAAGCCAGCCAGCAGGCCATGCTGCGCGAGAGCATTCAGGGCCTGCTCAAGACCCTCAGCTACCGCGAGCGCGAGGTGCTCAAGCTGCGCTACGGCCTGGGCGACGGCTACACCTACACGCTCGAAGAGGTGGGCGCGATCTTCAAGGTCTCGCGCGAGCGCATCCGCCAGATCGAGGTCGGCGCGCTCCAGAAGCTGCAGCTGCCCCAGCGGCGCAGCAAGCTGAAGGGCTTCTGGGAGGAGTCCCCCAGCTGAGCCGGTCAGCTGAGCCGGCGTCGGCCCAGTGCTGAGACCGGGCGCGCGCTTCGGCTCCTACCGAGTCGAGCGCCTCCTCTCGAAGGGCGGACAGGGAGCGGTCTACCTGGCGGAGGGACCCGCGGGAGCGGTCGCGCTCAAGCTCCTGCACGACGCCGAAGGCGTGGCCGTCAAGCGCTTCCTTCAGGAGGGCGAGCTGCTGCGGCGGCTCGAGCACCGCAACCCTGGGAGCGCACGCTCGAGATCCTGGGAGAGGTCGCCGCCGCCCTCGAGCGCTGCCACGCGGTGGGCGTCGTGCATCGCGACCTCAAGCCCGCCAACGTGTTGATCGAAGAGGGCTCTCAGCGCGCCGTGCTGCTGGACTTCGGGCTCGCCGCAGCTGGCCCAGGCTGCGGCCAAGCAGTCGCTCGTCGCCTTCGGGCGCGCGATCGAGGCGGCGCAGCGAGCGGGCGAGCCCGAGGAGCGGCTCGCCACCCTGCGCCGCGGCGAGGCCGCGGCGCGCCGCCTGGCTGGCGAGTGACTCGGCTCAGCCGAGCAGGACGATCAGGTTGCTGATCAGGAACGCGCCGGCGATCAGCAGGCCGACGAAGGCCAGCGCCGGGATCCAGAAGAAGGGGCTGGTCCAGTAGCGCACCGGGCGGCGCGAGGCCAGGGCCGCGTCGCGGTAGGCCGGCTCGAAGACGTGGGCCTTGCTGACGAGCACGTAGATCACCGCGCCCTGCCAGGCTGCGTTGAGCAAGGTCCCCAGGAGGGCGTAGGCGTTGAGCTCGCCGAGGAGGCTCAGCGCTCCGCCGAGCAGCCCGAGGCCCGAGAGGGTCACGTTCAGCCAGCGGGCCCAGTTGTGATAGCGCCACAGGCAGTAGCCGCAGGCGAAGGTCAGGCTGGCGAGCGGCAGAGCGACGAGGAGCAACGGGAGCACCGTCGCGCTGGCGACCTGGGGCGGCGCGAGGACCACCAACACGGCGGCCAGGAGCAGGTTGACGAGCACGAAGAAGGCCCCGGGGATCATCTGCCAGCAGGCCAGGGCCCGCACGTGCGCCTCGGCTGCCAGGTCGCGCGGGGCGCGCCGACCGGGCCGCTCCTCACGGCACACCGCGCACAGCGCGCCGCGCGCTTCGTGCAGGAGGCCGCAGCGCTGGCAGCTCCGCGAGCGCTGCTGGCTCGCGCGCTGCTGGCTCGCGCGCTGCGGCTTGGGCTGAGGGGCCGGCTCCCGGTAGCGCTGACACGGCGGGAGGAGCTTCAGGCTGCCGCTGGGAGGCGTCGCCGGGCGGGGGGGGAGCTCCGCCAGCGCGCGTTCGATGCGGGCATCAAGGCTCTCCCAGCCGCTGACGTGGTCTCGCGCCCGGGCGAGGTCGCTCGCGCCCGCCACCGGGCGCGGCGCCGGCGGGGCCTGGAACACGCCGCCCTGGCGCACCTCGCGCTGGGGTGCGGCCGGGATCCGAATCACGGCGCGGCAGTGGTGGCACTTGCCCTTTCGCCCCGCGAAGGCGACGGGCACTCGCACCCGGCCTCGGCAGGACGGGCAGGTGAAGCGCAGCAGCTGCTCGGCGCTCCTGGTCGGGGTCTCCTGAGTGGTCTGGGTCTGGTTCATGCGGTTCACTCCCTCTCTTCCGCCCGTCAATAGGGCAAGCGGAGTGCCGCACCTGGCTTGGCGCAAGCTCATTGGGATCGGTCAATTCGTCGCGGAACTCGTCCCGCGCTGAGAACGGAGATCCCATTCCAAGCCGTGTAAGAGACCGCCGTTACGGGACTTGGAACAGGTCCTCTAGCGAGAGGAGAAGTAGGCCTCCGCGTCGACCAGACCCACGAGCGCGAAGCCGACGGAGGCGATCCGCTGCCAGCAGACGAGCTTGCGGTCCTCGTCGACGCGCAGGACCCCTGCGCTCTGAGCTTGGATCTGCCGCAAGCCCGCCGGGAATGGGAAGCGCTCCTGGTCGACCTCCTGGCCCTGGGCCACCCGGGAGGTGTCGGCGCCGCGGCGGAGCAGGACTCGCGGCGGCTGGGTGAGCTCGAGCAGGTAGACCTGCTCGAGGCCAGGGAGCTCGTCGGCCCACAGCTGCTGGCTCAAGTCGTCGATGGGGAAGTCGAGGGCGGCGGTGCCGACCACTTCGCCCTCTGGCCCGAGCACGACGTGGACGCTGCTGACGACGAGCGCCCCCGACATCGTGTCGCGGTAGGGGGGCGTCCAGGCGTGGACCTCTCCTCGCTCCCGCCACGCCTTCAGCGCGCGCTGATACCAGGTCCGCTGCGTCGGGTCGTAGTCGGGCGGCCACTCGCTCGTCGCGCCGGGGTAGAGCACGATCGCGCCCTGCGCGCTGGCCACGTAGACCCAGTGGACGAGCGCTTCGTCACCGCGGATCCAGTCCTCGAGGCTGAGACCCGGCGCGCGGCGCGCGCCGCCGGGGACCGGGACCTGGAACACGGACTTCATCGCGGCGCGCAGCGTCAGCAGGCGAGCCAGGTCGGCCTGGGCCTCGGGACCTGCCTCGGGTGCAAGGTGCGCGAGGGGCTCGGCGGTGCTGATCGGCCGCTTGTAGCGGGCCGAGGGGGCCGAGTCCGCAGGACGGCGCGCGGCGGCGGCGAAGTCGGCGATCCCGTAGGCGCGGGCCTCGCCCCTCGCCGGCGAGCGCAGGGCCTGCGCCGTCGCGCCCGCGAGCTCCTGGGTCTGGCCGCGGAAGTGGCCCAGCCAGCTCGCCAGGCGCTGCGCCTCTCGGCTGGTCCGCTGGCTGAGGTCGGCGATCGCCTGCTCCCGCTGCTCGAGGGCGCGCGCGTGCGCGACCCGGGTCCAGACCAGCGCCGAGATGCCGAGGAACACCAGCGCCAGCACGCCGGCCAGGACCGCGGTCTGCCGGTCTCGCATCCAACGATAGAGGCGCTGACGAGGGCCGTCGGGCAGGGCGCGCGTCTCGACGCCTCGGAGGTGGCGGCGCACGTCCTCGGCCAGGTCCGCGACCGAGGCGTAGCGCTCGGCCGGCTCGAGCGCCGTCGCGCGTGCCACGATCGCGGCCAGCTCGGGGTGCACCGCGCGAGGGGGCGGCTCGATGTCTCGCTCCTGGGCGCGCAGCAACACCGCGAGCAGCCCCACGCCGGGGTAGGGGCGGGCGAGGTAGATCAGCTCGTGCAGGATCAGGCCCAGCGCGAACTGGTCGCTGGCGGGGCCGACGCTCCCCAGCTCGCCGCCCGCTTGCTCGGGCGACATGTAGGCCGGGGTGCCGACGATCTCGCCGGCCAGGGTCTCTTCGGGCGCCTGCTTGCAGTCCGCCAGCAGCTTCGTCACGCCGCCCTTCTCGAGGTCGACCTCGGGCTGGTCGGCGTGCTCGCCGGCCATGACCCGGGCCAGGCCCCAGTCGAGCACGTAGAGCTCGCGGAAGGGTCCGATCATGACGTTGGCGGGCTTGAGGTCGCGGTGGATCACGCCGCGCTCGTGGGCGAAGGCGACCGCGTCGCAGGTCTTGAGGAAGGCGTCCAGGCGCGCGTCCAGCGTGTGCTCGTCGTCGAGCTGGCCCGCCGCGAGCTGGGCCTCGCTCTCCTCGACCAGGTCGGCCAGCGTCCGCCCGCGCACGAGCTTCATCGCGTAGGACACTCCCTCCTCGTCGGACTCCAGCGCGTAGACGGGGACCACGTAGGGGTGGTCGAGCTGCGCCGTGATCTGCGCCTCTCGGACGAAGCGCGAGAGGGCCGTCGCGTCCTGGTCCGGGTGCAGGGTCTTGAGCGCGACCCGGCGGCGGAGGGTCGCGTCGCGCGCGACGTGCACGGTGCCCATTCCGCCCTCGCCCAGCGGCGCCAACACGTCGTAGTGGCTGTCGAGGGGGCCCGCGACGCCGAGCGCCTCGCCCTGCAGGGGCCGCCCCTCGACGTCGACCCGCAGGGTCGGCGAGCCGAGGTCCAGCGCCGCGCGCGCCGAGTAGCGCGCGTGGGTGTAGGGGTCGATCCGCTGCTCGCGCAGGAGCAGGTCGAGGAAGCCCTCCGGGGAGGGGGCCGCGCCGCTCGCGCCTGCCTCGGCGGCGTAGCGCTGCCAGAGCGGGCGCAGCTGCTCGGCCAGCGCGCTCCCGCGAGCGCTGAGCTCGGCCTGGAGCTCGCGGAGGGCATCCCAGTTGGGCGGGGCGGCGGTCACAGGCGCACAGGGTAGTCCCTGGCGCCCACAGATCAGCGTCCCAGCGGCTTGCCCTTGATCTCGCAGCCCGAGAGCGGCGCGTCCGGGAGGGAAGGGAAGAGGGCAGATCGCAGGGTTCGCGAGCCCTCTCTAAGTCATTGCTCGCAATGGGTCCGCTGACTGGGGCTGGGAGCGCTAGCCCAGATTCGCCTTCCCTTCGAGCTTGCGGCGGCGGGCGCTGGTCGAGTCTGCTGGGGAGGTGAGCGACCCCCCTCTTCGACAAGAGCTGCAGTTGCCCGCTGAGCTCTATTGGGAGGTCTTTGCGCGCTCCCTCGACGCCGTGGCGGTGATCGACGCCGAGGACCTGACCTACGTCGTCCAGAACGAGTCGCACCAACGGCTGGTCGGCTACACGGACGAGGAGCTGCGCGGCCAGACGCCCGCGATCCACCTCGACCCTCCCGACGCGGAGCGAGTCGTCGCCGCGCTGCGAGAGCAGAGCTCCTTCCGCGGCGAGGTCCGCTCGACCCACCGCGACGGGACGCCGCTGCTGCTGCAGCTAGCGGCCTTTCCGGCCTGCGATCGCGACGGACGCCCGCGCTACTACGTGGGGATCAAGCGGGACATCAGCCGCCTGCGCCACAATGAGGAGGAGGCGCTCCTCCGCGATCGACAGCGAGCGACCTCCAACTCGCTGCTGACCTGGAGCCGGAGCGACCTCAGCCTGGGCGAGCAGGTGCAGGGGGCGCTGATGGAGCTGCTCCTCGTGCCCTGGCTCGACCTCGCCCCCCACGGGGCGATCTTCCTGAGCGACCCCGAGGGCTCGGACGAGCTGGTGCGCGCGGCAGCGAGTCACTATCCGGCGGAGGTCGAGCGGGTCCGCTTTCAGGCCGGGCCGCCTGCTCGCCTCGAGCCCCAGGCGGGCCAGGGGTTGCCAGGTCAGCACTGCGCCCCCCTCATGCTGGGGGACACCCTCCACGGGGTGCTCGTGGTCCAGCCCCGCCGAGAGCTGGCGCGCCCTCAGCAGCAGGCCTTGGCCGGGCTGGCGGGGACCCTGGCGGGGATGGTCGTGCGTCGCCGCGCACAGGAGGCGCTCGAGGCCAGCCAGGCGCGCTTCCGCGACCTGGCTCAGAGCTTGCCCGGGATCGTCTATCAATACGAGCTCAGCCCCGAGGGCGAGGGCAGCTTCCCCTTCGTGAGTGACGCCATCGAGATGTTCGGGCACAGCGTCGCGGAGCTGCAGCGCGACCCCAACCTGGCGTGGGAGCAGGTCCACCCCGACGACCGGGCGGGCCTGGAGGAGGCGGTGCGCGTCTCGGCGGAGACCCTGACGACCTGGACGCACGACTATCGGGCCTACCTCCCTGAGGGCGAGCTGCGCTGGTTGCGCTCGACCGCGCGTCCGCAGCGGCTCGAAGGCGGAGGAATCCGCTGGAGCGGGCTGACGACCGACGTCACGGAGCGCCGGCAGGCCGCGGAGGAGCTCCAGGCCGCCAAGGAGGCGGCTGAGGCCGCGGATCGCGCCAAGTCGCGTTTCCTGGCCAACGTCAGTCACGACCTGCGCACGCCGCTCAACGCCGTGATCGGGATGTGCGAGCTGATGCTCAAGACGCCGCTCGACAGCTCGCAGCAGGAATACGCCGAGACGATCCGCGACAGCGCCGACTCGCTCTTGCTCCTGATCGAGGACCTGCTCGACGCGACCCGGATCGAGACCGACCAGCTGGCCCTGGAGCCCGCGCCCTTCGAGCTGCGCGGGCTGGTCGAGGGCTCTCTGGCGCAGGTGGCCGGGGCCGCGGCGGCCAAGGGCTTGACCCTGATCTCGCTCTACGAGGGCGAGGTCCCCTCGCGCGTGATCGGCGACGCTGGGCGGATTCGCCAGGTGCTGGTCAACCTGCTCAGCAACGCGGTCAAGTTCACCCGCAGCGGGGAGGTGGTCGCGACGGTCGCGGCCAGCCCGCGCGAGGGCGGACACGAGCTGACCTTCGCCGTGCGCGACACGGGGCCCGGGATCCCCAGCGAGCGGATGCACCTCCTCTTCGAGCCCTTCCGCCAGATCGAGCCGCAGGCGGACGACGCCGTCGGGACGGGCCTGGGGCTCACGATCTGCAAGGGGCTGGTCGAGCTGATGGGCGGCCGGATCTGGGCCGAGAGCGAGCCCGGAGCGGGCGCCCTGTTCCGCTTCACGGTCCCCGTCGACGCCCTGGTCGGGCAGGGCTCCAGCTCGGGCAGCTTGTTCCGACTCGTCGATCGCCCGCTCCTCCTGGTGAGCGAGAACGAGGGCGAGCGCCGGATGCTGGCGCAGCAGTGCGAGCGCTGGGGCCTCCGGGTTCATGAAGTCCCGGACGTGAAGGCCTCCCAGGCGTGGCTGCGCGAGAACGAGGCCGAGGCGATCTGCCTCGACGGCGCGCTCTGGGGGCAGGCCTGCGAGGTCGAGCTCGGCCTCCCGATCGTGCTGCTCCTCTCGGTCGGTCAGCCCGAGCCCGATCCTCAAGCCGCCGCCGACCACGGGCTGGCGGGCGTCTTGTTCAAGCCCTTCCGGGCCTCGCCCCTGGTCGAGGTCCTGACCTCGGTCCTGGGCACGCGCGAGGAAGGCGCGCCCAGCGTCGAGGAGCCGCTGGCCAAGAGCCTGCCCTTGCGGGTGTTGGTCGTCGAGGACAACGGGATCAACCGCCGCGTCGCCCAGCAGCTGCTGGCAGAGCTCGGCTACGAAGCGGTCTTGGCCGCGGGCGGCGAGGAGGCACTCGCGCTCTGCGATGCGCAGCCCTTCGACCTGCTGCTGATGGACGTCCAAATGCCGAAGCTAGACGGCCTCGAGGCGACTCGCCTCCTGCGCCAGCGCTATCGGCCGGGCCCGCGGGTCGTGGCCATGACGGCCAGCGCCAACCTGGAGGACCGTCGCCGCTGCCTCGAGGCTGGCATGGACGCCTACCTGAGCAAGCCGGTCCGCCTCGGCGCGCTGCGGGTCCTGCTCGAGCGCTTGTTCGGGGGCGCCCCGCTCGACACCGAGCAGCTCGATCGGCTCCGCCGGGCCGGCGGCACTCGTCACCCCGGCCTGCTGGCGGAGCTCATCGAGGCCTTCCTCGAGGAGGGGCCCGCGCTGCTGCGCGACATCGAGACCGCCGAGGACGCGGAGGGAGCGATCCACGCCGCGCACGGCCTGAAGGGAGCTGCTCTCGACCTGGGGGGTCACGCCCTCGCGCGGGTCTGCGGCCAGCTGGAGAGCTTCGGGCAGCACGAGGAGTGGCGAGGGGGGCTGGTGCGCAAGGCGCGCCGCGAGCTTCAGCGCTTGAGCGCCTTCCTCCGCGACGCGCTCTAGTGGTCCTTCAGGCGCGATTCCAGCGGCCCTCGCGCAGGCATCGTCGTCGCT
>CALDQK010000014.1 GCA_937911525.1 uncultured bacterium | reverse complement strand
CGCCGTGGCGTCGCTCGCCGCGCTGATCGCGCCGCTCCCTGGGCGCCCGACGACGAGCGCTCCCTCGGCGCCCGCGCCGAGGCGCCAGCCGCGGAGGCGCCGCCCGTCGCCCGCGAGGAGCCGCTCCCCCAGCGCGTCGAAGGCGGCGTGCGCGACGCCGTCGGCGACCAGGGCGAAGCGGGCCACGGGCTCGCCGCTGGCGACGCTCCACTGCACGACCCGGCCCTGGGCGTCCAGGGCGCTCAGGACCTGCCCGCGGCGGGTGAAGGCCAGCCCGCGCAGCTCCGCCAGGCCCAGCTCCGGCCCGCCCAGGCGAGCGATCGTGCGTCCGCTGCGGGGGTCGAAGAGCGTCACCTCCCCGGCCGAGCCGCAGGCCGCGCGCTGCCCCGCGCCGCTGGCCAGCACCCCGCCGGGAGCCTGGATCGTGTGCACGCGCGCCCAGCGAGCCAGGTCCCACACCTCGACGCGGTCCGTGCAGCCGATCAGGGCGAGGTCGGAGCCGGGGACGAAGCGCAGGGTCTCGAGCCCCTCGAGCCGGAAGCGCTGCCGCAGCTCGACCTCCTCGCCGAGCCGCCACAGGGCGAGGACCCCGTCGCGGCCCGCGCTGAGCAGGCGCCGCCCGGCGAGGTCGAGCGCCAGGGCCTGGACGGGCCCTTCGTGGCGCCCGAGGACCGTAGGCTCCGACCCGCCGCGCAAGCTCCAGCGCCGGAGCTCGCCCGCGTGATCGCCGCTCAGGACGGCCGCCTCGGTGGGCTCGAGGAGCAGGCAGGTCAGGTTCCGCGTCGCCTCGCCGGGGAGGAGCCGCCGCTCGCCCAGGCGCAGGTCCCAGCGCTCGATCCGCCGCCCGCGGCCGACCAGGGCCGAGCTGCGCCCCAGGGCGAGGGCGTCGACGCCCTCGCCCGGCAAGGGCAGGAGGGCGGCCGGCGCCTGGCGCCACAGGTCGAGCTGCCCCAGGGCCAGCGCGAAGGAGTCACGCCCCCCGCGCCGCGCTCGCGCGAAGCCCCGGTGGGCGCGCTGGCGCTGACCGGTCCGCCCGAGCAGGTCGGAGCGCAGCCGCTCGGCCTCGCCGAGCTCCACCTGGAGCGCGTCCCGCGCGGCGCGGGTCTCGCGCTCCGCCTGCTCGGCGCGCCGCTGGGCGGCCTGGACCTGCGCCAGGCTGTCCTCGAGGGCGCGCGCCACCCGCTCCTGGCGCTGAGCCTCCTCGCGCGCCTCCGCCACCTGCTGGCGCTGCCGGACCAGCTCGACCAGCCCCGGGAGGAGGGTCGTCAGGAACGCGAAGGCGATCAGGAGCGCGAACAGGGCCGGGTGGCGCCGCCGCCAGAGCAGGAGGCGCTCGGCCACCCCGACCGGCTGGGCCAGGATCGGCTCGCGCGCCAGGTAGCGGCGGCAGTCCTCGGCCAGGGCCTCGGCGCTGGCGTAGCGGTCCTCGCGGCGCTTGGCCAGGCAGCGGGCCACGATCGTGCGCACCGGGCGCGGCGTCCCCTCGGGCAGCAGGCCCAGGGGCGCGGGCTGATTCAAGATCGCCTCGAGCACCTCGCCCTGGGTCTCGCGCAGGAAGGGCGGCTCTCCCGCGAGGATCTCCAGCAGGGTCACCCCGAGGGCGTAGACGTCGACGCGCGCGTCGACCGGCTCGCCCTTGACCTGCTCGGGCGCCATGTAGAGCAGCGTCCCGATCAGCGAGCCCGGGCGGCTGATCGAGAGGCTCTCGTCGAGGGGCTTGGCCAGGCCGAAGTCCGTCAGCAGAGGCCGCCCCTCGCCGTCGAAGAGCACGTTGTCCGGCTTCACGTCGCGGTGCACGATCGCGTGCACGTGCGCGTGGTGGAGCGCGCGCGCCAGCTTCTCGCCGAGGGCCATGGCCTCGTCGGGCGGCAGCTGAGGCGTCTTCTCGAGCCGATCGGCGAGCGAGCCCCCCTCAGCCAGCTCCATGATCATGTAGGCCGCGCCCTGCTCGACGCGAATGTCGAGGATCCGCAGGATGTGCTCGTGCTCGAGGCGGGCCATGGCGCGGGCCTCGACCTCGAAGCGCTTGAGCGCCCGCTCGGCGTCGACCTCCGCCCGCGGCCGGATCCGCTTGAGGGCCACCTGGCGACGCAGGAGCGTGTGCTCGGCCAGGAACACCGTGCCCATGCCGCCCTGCCCCAGGCGACGCAGGAGCCGGTAGGGCCCCAGGGGAGGCAGCTCCTCCTCGGCGTCCTCACCCTGCGCCTCGTCCTCCTCGGGCGGCGCGCTCTCGCTCAAGAGCAGGTCCGAGCGCGCCCCGGGCTGCCCGTCCTCCCCCTGCACGCGTTGCAGCGCGGCCTCGCGAGCCGCCCGCTCGCGCTCGGCCATCAGCCGCCGGACCTCCCCCGGGAGCGGCGCCGTCTCCTCGTTGTCCTCGAGCTCGGCCAGGCGCTGGGTCTCACGCCGCAGGGGCTGACCGCGCGCGTCCGCCGCCACCTCCTCGCTGATCCAGCCAGCGGCGAGGAGCACCTCGCACAGGTCGTCCCCCGACTCGCGCGGCTGTCCCAGCGCCCAACGCAGCGCCTGCTCGGGAACGCGTCCCTGCTGGAAGAGAAAAGCGGCTTGAGCGTGCGCGAGGTCCACGGGCTCCCTGATGCAAGGGTGCCCCCTCGTTCCAATGACCGCAACCCGATCGCGGACTAGGCCCGCCGCCCAAAGCGCGGCTCCCGCTTCGGACCGCGCCGCGGCGCCTCGATCCGCGCCGCGTAGAGCAGCCGGAGCACGCGGAAGGCCTGGCCCGCGAAGGGCGCGAGGAGCTCCGCCATGCGCGCGTCGCTCCCGCGCGGCTCGTTGGCGAAGGCCCAGCACACCGTGTGCGGAAAGTGCACGTCCCCACACAGCACGGGCTCGGGCCGCCCCAGTCTCACACGATCGCAACCTAACCAACGAAACTGACCCGAGCCAAAAGCCCGGGCCAGTTCGCTAAGGCGCCCCTCTCAGGGCGCTCTCAAGTCATGCCTCAGAAGAGTCAGCAGCTCTGTCTCAATCCTGCGTTCAAAATCTCCGGCCGGTATCGATCGCCGAGCGGGACCAGCAGGATTGAGCGCTGCTGACTCTGAGCCCCAGATGGGGGGGTCTGGGGGGGGCGCAGCCCCCCCCAGAATTACGGCTGGACGAAGCGCTCGCAGGCCATGACGGCGGTGCCGTCGAGACCCGAGATCGAGGTGCTGCCGCCGGCGAAGCCGCCGACCAGCATCACGCTGCCGTCGTTGAGCTTGACCGCCTTGAAGGTGTTGCGGTCGCTCTGGAGCTGATACTCCTCGCTGACGTTGGCGGCCGTGTTGTAGAGCTCGCCGGTGGTCAGGTTGCTGATCGTGCCAGCGGTGTAGTCGATCTCCATGCCGCCGAGGACGAGCACGTTGTCGCCGAGGGCGACGGCCTGGGCGCGAGCGCGGTTGGCGCGCAGGTCACCCACCTTGGTGAAGGTCATGGCCACGGGGTCGAACTTCTCGACCGAGGCCAGGCCCGCGCCGCCGCTGTCACCACCGAAGACGAAGATCTCGCCCGCGGCGTTCTCGCTGGCGGCGTGCCAGCGACGGTTGTCGGTCAGAGCGGGGCCCGCCGCGCCACCGTTGGTCATGTCGAACTCCGAGCTGCCCGGCGCCATGTAGAGCTGGACGTTGGGGTTCGTCTGGGTGGTGGCGAAGAGCTGACCGCCGACGTGGAGGATCTTGCCGTTCGCCAGCAGGTGGGCGGTGCCCGCCTCGCGGGGGAACTGCATGCCGACGTTCTGCATGGCAGTGAAGGTGCCGGCGACCGCGTCGTAGACCTCGACCAGGGGCAGGGTGCCGCCGTTGCCGTTGTTGATCGCGCTGTTGAAGCCGCCCGTGAAGACCACGTTGCCGTTGGGCATCAGGGTGGCGTAGTGACCGCGGCGGGGCGCCTGAATGGTGCCAGCCGGGGTGAAGGCGTTGGTGCTCGGGTCGAACACGAAGGCCGACTGCAGCTCACGGTAGATCGGGCGGGGGTTCGCCGGGTCGGCGTAGTCGACCGTGCCCTCGAAGCCGAAGCCACCGGCGATCAGGACCTGGCCGTTGGCCAGCTTGGTCGCGCTGTGGTCGTAGCGACCAATGTAGTAGGCGTTGCCCTGGCTGTCCTGGGCCGCCATGATCGCGCTGTTGCCGCCGAGGCTGGCGTCGCTCGCGTTGGTCCAGGTCGCGGTCGCGGGATCGTAGATCTCCGACTCGTAGGCGAAGCTGCTGCCGTCGCGCAGACCGCCGACCATGAGCACGCGCCCGTCGTCGAGGGTGGTCGCGCTGTGGTAACCGCGAGCGGTGACCAGGTCAGCGGCGGGGTAGAAGCCGGTGGTCAGGCTGGTCTCGATATCGACCGGGTTGCTGACCGCGGCGGTCTGCGTGGCGGCGGTCTGGATCGCGGTGCCAGCGGCGACGTCGATACCCGAAGCCGAACCCGAGGTGACCATGGCGACGTCGAAGGTGCCGCCGAGGCGCAGGTTGGGGTCGGTGCCCAGGACGACCAGGATCTCCTTGTTGTTGGCGGTCGTCGACATGGTGGCGCCCATGCCGAAGGTGTTACCCGTCACGCCGAGGGTGAGCTCCTGGTTGGGGTCGAGCGCCATGATCGGAGTCACGGTGGTGACGTCCTCGCTGAAGGTCAGCAGGATCTCGTCGCCCATGCTCGCGAGCTGGTTGCCGTCCTTGTCGCTGAAGGCAGCGGTGGCGAGCTGCGCGTCGGCGGCGGGCGGGGTGTTGTCGACCGCGGTCACGTCGTAGTCAGGGGTGGTCTGTCCCTTGCCCTTGACGACGAGGTAGTGGCTGCCCGAGCCGGTGGCGACGTAGGCGATCACCGAGCCGAGGGTCATGCCGGCGGTGTCGTCGTCGTTGAAGGCCAGCTGGTTGCCCTGGTTGTCCATGAGCGCCAGGGTCGTGTCGCCGGCGGTGGCGGCGCGGAACTCGTAGCTCTTGCCGTTGGCCAGGTCGACCTCGAACCAGTCCTCGTCACCGGCGGTCTCGATCTTGCCGGCGGTCGGGGTGCTGCTCAGGACGATCGCGGTCGCGCTCGCCATGTCGTTGCCGTGGTCGTCGGGGGTGACCGGGGGCGGAGGAGGCGTGGTGGGCGCGCTGGCGGTGATCGTGTAGTCGGCCAGCGTGGTCTGGTAGCTCTCGACCAGCAGGTAGTAGGTGCCCGTGTTGGGGGCGGTCCACTGGCTGATCAGCGAGTTGAGCAGGCCCTGGCTGACGTCCTCGTCGTCGTTGCTGTCGATCAGGTTGCCCTGGTCGTCGAAGAGGGTCAGGATCGTGTCGTCGAGGGTGTCCGTCTTGAAGTCGTAGACGGTGCCGGCGGTCACGTCGATCGCGAACATGTCGACGTCGGTGCCGACCTCGATCTTGCCCGAGGTGGCCTGGTTGACCGTGATCGCGGTCGCGTTCGCCTGGTCGTTGCCGTGGTCGTCGGGGGTGGGGGCCGAGCCGCCGCTGACGATGATCGTGTAGTCGGCGAGGGTGCCCTGGTAGGCCTCGACCAGCAGGTAGTAGGTGCCGGTGGCCGGCGCCGAGTAGCCGCTGATCAGCGAGTTGAGCAGGCCCTGGCTGACGTCCTCGTCGTCGTTGCTGTCGAGCAGGTTGCCCTGGTCGTCGAAGAGGGTCAGGATCGTGTCGTCGTTGGTCGCGGTGCGGAAGTCGTAGACCGAGCCCGCGGTCAGGTCGACGGCGAACATGTCGAGGTCGCCGACGACCTCGATCTTGCCGGCGGTCGCGGGACCGACGGTGATCGCGGTCGCGTTCGCCTGGTCGTTACCGTGGTCGTCGACCGGAGCGGGAGGGGGCACCGAGCCGCCCACCGTGGCCAGGACCTCGTAGGTGCCGCTGGTCGCGGTCGCGTCCTTGTGGACGACGACGAGCCAGTAGTCACCGTTGGCCGGCGCGGTGAAGCTCAGGCGCGACTCCATCATGCCCGCCTGAACGTCGTCGTTCTCGGCGATCATGGTCGTGCCGTTGGTGTCGATCAGGCGCAGGATCGTGTCCATGCCGCCGCCGAGCGTCTGGGTCATGAAGTCGTAGCCGACGCCGTTGACCAGCGAGACCTTGAACCAGTCGGCGTCCGCCGCGTAGTCGATCCGACCGGCGGTCGCGGCGCTCAGGTTGACCGAGGTCGCGCTGGTGGCGTCGTTGCCGTGGTCGTCGCCAGGCACGGTCGGCGTGCCGGGCGTGCCGGGCGTGCCCGGGGTGCCGGGCGTGCCCGGGGTGCCGGGCGTGCCCGGGGTGCCGGGCGTGCCGCTGCCGGGAGCGCCAGGGAGCGGGATGCCGCCGGGGTTACCCGGGGTGCCAGGAGCACCCGGCAGGACCGCGCCGGGCGTGATCCCGGAGCTGACTCCCGAACCGGAGCCGACGCCGCCCACGGCGCCGGACGTGGTGCCGCCGACGGTTCCCGAGGTGGCGCCGCTAGCGGTGCCCGAGGTGGAGGGAGCGACGGTGCTCCCGCTGCTGCTCTTGCTCTTGTGGCCGCCGCAACCGACGAGCGCCATGGACAGAATCACTGCCCCCGCGCCCACCCACTGCGTCTTTCGCGTGAATCCCAGCATTGAGTTAATCTCCCGCTTGGCGTTCTCAGCCGTGCTGTTGGCCTGGACCTACCCACCCCCTGGGCAATCCTGGCCTCGGAGCTCTTGAACGCAGATCGAGGACCATCGTGGCGCCCGACCAATCTGGACGCGGAACCGTTTCCTTTTCAGACCCTTACGGATTTCTTCAACGTTCGGGCGACGCAGCGCGACATGCACAAGGTGCGCACCCCCATTGTCGGGATCCCGGATTTGGGATAACGGGCAGCGTTAAGCGGCCTTCTCGCCAGAAAGCTGGCACCCTTGCGGGGTTAGGACTTAGCCACGTTACACTCACCTGACACTTCTCGGCCGACGCCCTGTGGACACCCGAACCCCTAGATCGTGGGTCGCCCTGGTCCTCCTCCTGGGGACCATCGTCCGCCTCGCGCCCCTGGTGCTCCCCTTCGAGTTCAGCGGCCCCGACAGCGTCACGTACCTCGAACCTGCCCAGGGCCTGCTCGAGCGAGGCTCCTACTCCGACGCGAGCGGGGCTCCCAGCGCTGTGCGCCCGCCGGGCTACCCGCTCTTCCTGGCCCTCTGCCTGTTCGTGGGCCAAGGGAGCCCCTTCTTCGTGCGCCTCGTCCAGGCCGCGCTGGGCGGGCTGGCGGCCGCCGGGGTCCTCCTCGTCTTGTGGCGCACGACCCGCCCGCGCTGGGCGATCGCCGGCGGGCTGCTCTGCGCCCTCGACCCGATCGCCGTGGGTCAATCCCCCTGGATCCTCCGCGAGGGCCTCCTCCTGGCGCTGCTAACGGGGTTGGTCTGGACCTGGACCTGCCTGCGCGGCCGACGGCGCGTCGTCCTGGCGGGCCTGCTCCTCGCGGCCCTGACCCTGACCCACCAGCTCTACGTGCTCCTGGGTGGGTTCCTCTACCTGGTTCACGCCTCGAGCGTCGGCCGGCGCGCTTTGGGCCGCGGTCTGCTTCCCTGGGTCGGAATGGGGCTCATGGTCCTGCTGGCCGCCGGGCTCTGGGCCCGGCGCGTCGAACGCGTCACCGGCCACCTCTCGCTCACCGCGACCGAGAACCCCGTCCCGGCCCGAGAGCTCTACCTGACCACGGCTTGCCCCAACCTGTGGCTGAACGGCGACCCCGTGACGGGCTTCCAGGCGGACGCCTGGACCGAGGAGGCCCTCCTGCTGCGTGAGCGAGGGCTGGCCGAGACCAAGGCCGAGTTCTACCGCCGCTGGCGCGCCAACTGGCGTCAGCATCCCCTCCGCACCTTCAGTCGCGTGCTCCGCCAGAACCTCTGGTACTGGCTCCAGATCCCC
>CALDQK010000013.1 GCA_937911525.1 uncultured bacterium | reverse complement strand
CCCGCTCCTGGACGGTCGCCTCGGGGCGGTCGGGCTTGAGGCTCGAGAGCGACACGAAGGCGCCCGCCCCGCCGAGCAGGATCAGGACCGGCAGCCCGCAGCCGACCAGCGCGCCGCGGGTGTTCACGCCTGCACCCCTTCCAGGAAGAGCGAGACCAGGGTCGTGATCACCTGCTCGTCGGCGACCCCCGTCAGGTAGGGCGTCTGGAACACCTTGCGCGCCACGGCCCAGTGCCAGCAGGTGCAGAGGAAGCTCGCGCCCGCGAGCTGGGGGTCGAGGTCCGCGCGCAGAACGCCGCCCGCGGCCTGGCCCGCGACGTAGGCCCCGACCGACTCCAGGACCGCCTCGCCCATGGCCGCGTGGAAGAGCTCGGCGAAGCGCCCGCCCTGGAGGTCGCTGTAGTGGAGCAGGCGCACGAAGTCGGGGTCGGCCTCGACCCGCTCGAAGATCCTGAGCGCCAGCCCGCGGAAGAACTCACGCGGGGCCAGCTCGGGGTCGGCGGGGAACTCACCCCAGCCGGCGTGGGCGAGCTTGTGCTCGACCATGGCCTGGTAGATCCCCTCCTTGCTCCCGAAGAGCTTGTAGAGCATGGCCTCGCTGACGCCGGCCGCTCGGGCCAGGTCCGCGGTGGTCGTGCCCGAGAAGCCGCGCTCGGCGAAGAGCCGAGTCACGCGCTCGAGGGTCTGGGTGCGGCGCTCGGCGGCGCTCAACCGCTTGCGCGGCCGCGTCCTGGTCTTGCGGGCTGCGGGCATGAAGTGAGTAAACACTTACCTCCCTGCGCCCGCAAGCGCCGGGGGTAGACCGAACGCCGCCCGACGCCGCGCTCAGGCCAGGAGCGAGGCCAGCGCGGCCAGCAAGAAGCCGCTCAGCAGGCCCACTCGCGCGCGGCGGTCGATCCTGAGCGCGCGCTCCGAGTCCCCGCCAGCTTCGCAGGTCGTGGACCAAACCGCGATCACGACGGAGAGGAACACCAGGGCCGTCGCCCCCAGCAGGAAGGCGTCCAGCCGGGTCAGGTAGTCGAGCTGGGGCACGTGCTGGGCCAGGGCGAAGCGATAGGCGATCACGGTCAGCATCGAGGTCGCGGCGACCCCGATCCGCGGGGCGGCGTGGCTGGGCCGGATCCAGAGGCTGGAGAAGGCCATCAGCACGACCAGGCTCAGCGGCAGGAACACGTTCCAGGCGTAGTAGCCGAAGCGGCGCGCGACGGGGATCGAGTAGCGGAAGCCGGGCAGGCGGAGCTGGAGGAGCTGGTGCTCGAAGAGCTCCGCCTCGCCCTGGCTGGCGCGCCAGCCCGGCAGGCTCAGCTCGCTCGCCTGGCCGATCAGGGGCGGCGCGGGCACGAGCTGGACCTCGGCGCTCCTGGTCGAGGCCAGCTCGATCGCGAGGCGGTGCCGGTCGCGGGGGAACTCGCTCAGGTCGAAGGACGCCGAGATCGTGCCGATATAGCGCTGGATCTGGGTCACGCTCCCGTCGGGCGCCACGACCAGGTCCTCGCTCCGCTGCGTGCGCAGGTCGCGGTTGTTGAACACGCCCACGTCGGGGTTCCAGATCGAGTCTCGCGGCACCACGGTCGGCGCCCCATAGCGCCCCGCCAAGGTCTGGTCCTGCCACGAGACCAGCACGACGAAGTCGACCTCGGCCTCGCGGCGGGCGTCGTCGATCCGGGTCAGGTCGATCACGTAGAGGCCGACCGTGACAGGGCGCTGGCCGCCCGCGCTCACGGGCAGGGCCTGCGCAGGCGGGCCCGGCGTGGCGCCTGGCTCCTGAGCCTGGCCGAGGAGCGGCCAGCTCAGCGCGACCAGGAGCGCCGCGAGCGTGAGGGGAGCTCTCATCGGGGGCCTCCCGGGCCGTGTTCGAGCAGGCGGCGCACGTAGTGGACGTAGGGCGAGTAGGGGCTCAGCTCGAGGAAGCGGGTCAGGTCCCCCAGCGCCTGGCGCCCGCGACCGGCGAGGGCGCGGGCCAGGCCGCGGAAGAGCCAGGCCTTGGCCAGCCGCGGCGCCAGCTCGAGGGCCCGCGTCGCGTCCTCCTCGACCTCGGCGTAGCGCTCGAGGTGGAAGTTGGCGCAGGCGCGATTGGCCAGGGCCGGCAGGTAGTCGGGGTCGAGGCGCAGGGCGCGGGTGTAGTCGCGGATCGCCCCCTCCAGCTTGCCCGCCTTGGCCCGCGCGATCCCGCGGCGGGTGTAGGGCTGGGGGTGGCGCCGGTTGCGCTTGATCGCGTCGGTCAGGTCCGGTCGCTGGTCGCTGGGCGAGACCTTGCGCAGCCGCTGGGAGGGCGGGCTGGCCGGCCCGGCCCGCAGCAGGGCGTTCAGCTCGGCCTGGCCCGGGTCGCGGCTCAAGCGGCGGCGCCGCCGCTCGCTGACCTCCTGGGCGTCGATCCCGTCGATCGCCTGGCGGAGGTCGTCCCGCCAGTCGCGCCCGAGCAGGCGCTCGGGATGGTCGGGCCCGCCCACGGGACGCGGCTCGCGGCGCGCGCTCTGCCCCCAGGTCGGGGGGTTGCTCCCCCAGGCCTCGTCGATCAGGCGAGCCAGCTCCTGGCTGCTGCGCGCGTCGAAGTCGACGTCGAGGGCGTCCCAGGTGTTGAGCGCCGTGAGCACCTCCGAGAGGTAGGCCCCGTGGCCCGCGGGGCCGTCCGGCTGGGGCGTCTCCATCAGCTCCGCCGCTGGCACCGGCTCGGCGACGATCACCGAGGCGGTGGCGGCGTCCGGCGCCGCCGGGACGGGCCCGAAGCCCGCGATCGGGTCGCGGGCCGCGCGCAGCTTCGGCTCGCGCCAGAGCCAGAAGCCCCGCGTCGGCGTGCCCCGCTTGCTCATGTCCAGGCTCGGATCCCAGAGCGCCTCGAGCTCCTCCAGCAGCGCCCCTGCGTCGCGCGGCCGCGCGGCGGGATCGCGCGCCAGCATGCGCTCGAGCAGGGCCAGGATCGGCGCGGGCAGCGCCGGAGGCGAGATCCGGGCCTCGTTGTTCCACACGTCCCGGACCCGACAGCCCGTGTAGGGGATCTCGCCGCGGATCAGGTGGTAGTAGGTCAGCCCGAGCGAGAACACGTCCGCTCGCGCGTCCCCGCCGCCGGCGTCCCGCATCTCGGGCGCCATGTAGGCCGGCGTCCCGACCCGCTCCCCCGAGTGGCTCACGGCCAGCTGGTCCCGGTCCTTGGCCAGACCGAAGTCGATCAGGCGCACCTCGCCGGCGGGCGTCAGGATCAGGTTCTCGGGCTTGACGTCGCGGTGGATCACGCCGGCCTCGTGGGCGACGGCCAGCCCGCGGGCCACCTCGTGCACGAGGCGCAGCGCCTCGAAGGGCTCGAGCGGCCCGCGCAGCTCGACGTGGTCGCGCAGGTTCACCCCGCCCACGTGCTGCATGATCATGTAGTGCATGCCGCTCGCCGCGTCGGTGCCGACCTCGCGGACCGCCACGATGTTCTCGTGCTCGAGCAGGGCCGCCGCGCGCGCCTCGCGGAAGAAGCGCCGCACCCGCTTGGGGCTCGTCTTGCCCGGCTTGATCGTCTTGACGACGACCGTCTCGCCCGTGGCGTCGCGCCTGCCCAGGTAGACCACGCCCATGCCCCCCTCGCCCAGCTTCTCGACCAGGGTGCAGCCGCCGATCTGCTCGCCGAGGGAGCCCTCGGTCGCCGCGGCCAGGTCGTCGGAGCTGGTCAGGATCTGGCGCGGCGCCGGCCCGCGCCGGACCAGAGGCGTCGTGGGCGGGCGCTCGTCGCTCCGCTTGACCTGTAGCTCGCCGCCCGCCAGCTGCTCGCGGACCGAGACCAGCATCAGGCGCGTCGCCGCGCTGAGCGTCTCGAGCACACCTTCGCCCCGCAGCGCCACCGCCTCGAAAGCCTGCGCCCCGTGCTGGTTGAGCAGGCGGGACAGGTTGTCGGTCGGGAGCGCGTCGGGCATGTCGCGCTTGTTCCACTGGAAGACGTGGGGCGTCGAGAGCAGGGGCCGCCCGCCCTCGAGCAGGTTGGTGTTCAGCTCCTCGACGGCGGCCACGTTCTCCGGCAGGCGCTGCGCCTGCGAGTCGGCCACGAACACGACCCCGTCCGCGCCCGAGAGGACCAGGGCGCGGGTCGCCGCGTAGTAGGACTGGCCCGGGACCGTGAACAGGCCGACCCGGACCCGCAGCCCTTCGATCGAGCCCAGGTCGAGGGGCAGCATGTCGAAGAAGATCGTGCGGTCGCCGCGAGTCGCGATCGTCGAGAGCTCGCCGCGCCGCTTCTTGGGCACGCTCGCGTAGACGTGCTCCAGGTTCGTCGTCTTGCCCGAGAGCCCGGGCCCGTAGTAGACGAGCTTGCAGTCGAGGGTTCGTCGGTGGGGGTCGATCCGCGCCACCCGCGCAGTCTATCCAGCCAGCGAGCCGGCTGTTCGGCCCGCGGCGCTCACGCGACGGGTCGAGGAGACAGCGCCCGGCCGTGTAGGTCTGGACGATGGAGGGGCCGTATACTCCTGCCCCGTGGCGGATCCTCCCTCGAACGACGTGAGCGCTGGCGACGACCCACAGGCTGTGAAGCCGGTGGAGGCTGGGGGCCCGACGACCGAGGCCGAGTCCGAGGGCCTGACGGCCGAGTCCGAGAGCCCGAACCCGACGACCGAGTCCGAGCGCCCGAGCCCGAGCCCGACGACCGAGTCCGAGGGCCTGAGCCCGAAGACCGAGTCCGAGTCCGAGAGCCCGAGCCCGACGACCGAGTCCGAGAGCCCGAGCCCGAAGACCGAGTCCGAGAGCCCGAGCCCGAAGACCGAGTCCGAGTCCGAGTCCGAGAGCCCGAGCCCGACGACCGGGTCCGAGTCCGAGAGCCCGAGCCCGACGACCGAGAGCGAGAGCCCGAGCCCGACGACCGAGAGCGAGAGCCCGAGCCCGACGACGGAGCCCGCGAGCGCGAGCCCGAGCCCGACGACCGAGTCCGAGACCGAGAGCCCGAGCCCGACGACGGAGTCCGAGAGCGAGAGCCCGAGCCCGACGGAGTCCGCGAGTGCGACCGCCGAGGGCGGCTCGGGCTCGGATCCGAAGACGCGCAAGGGCAGCCTGCGGGAGCGGATCGCGCAGGATCGCGAGGCTCAGCGCCTGCGGCGGGCGGAGTTCCTCGCCGGGCGACTCGTCAAGGCGCTGGCGCTGCTCGTGGTCCTGTTGGCCGCCGCCTGGATCTGGCGCGCGCCGGTGCTGCGTCAGATCGCGCAGCGGGACCTCGGCGACGTGCGGGTGTGGGCGCTCAACTGGCTGTGTGAGCTCGAGGACCCGGGCAGCTTCGACCTCTTCATGGCGGGGCTCGCCGAGGAGGAGCGGACCGAGCTCTTCACGACCCTGATCTTTCGGATCGCCGGCCGAGCCCAGGCGCCGGTCGAGGGGAAGCCTGCGCCGCCCGACGACGCCGACGCGGTCGCGGCGCACGGAGCCACGATCCTGAGCTTCCTCCAGTCGGGTCAGGCGGAGCAGAACCGCGCCGGGCTGCGCGCCATGGTCGCCCTGCGCGAGCGGGCGTGGATCGACTCGCCCGAGCGGCTGGCCGCGGTGGGCGCCCTGCTCGATCCGCAGCGCGGCGCGATCACGCGCCGCTTCGCGGCCCTCGTGCTGCGCGGGGTCGGCGTGCCCGAGCACCTCCGCCAGCGCGTCCTGCACGCGGCGCTCGAAGACGCCGACCGGCAGGTGCGCCGCTTCGCGGTCCAGGCCCTCGCGGCCAGCGGGGATCAGAGCGTCGTCGAGCGCCTGCGGCTCGGACTGCGGGACCCCGCCCCGGAGGTCAAGCGCGAGGTCTACCTCGCCCTCACCAAGCTCGGCGCCGAGGTCGCCCTCGGCGACCTGGTCGATATCTACGAGGAGTCCCCCATGCACCGGGACGTGGTCCTCGACGTCCTCGGCTCACGCGAAGGACCCGAGGTGTTGCGCTTGCTCGAGCGCGGGATCGGTGACCCCTCACCGGGGACCCGACTGGCGGCGGTCGAAGCGCTCGCCAAGCGCCCCGGCGAGCAGGTGCGCGTGCTCTTGCTCGACGGGCTCCAGGACAGCAACGCCTCGGTTCGCCTGGCTGCGATCGACGCGCTCGCCTCGCGGCCGGACGCGTCCCGCTCGCTCGGCCCCCTGGTCGAGGCCCTCTCGCACCACGAAGGCTGGGAGGAGCTGCGCCGGCTCCACCTCGCCCTCAGCACGGCGGCGAGCGACGCCCAAGTCCCGACTCCGATCCAGCGCGTCGAGAGCAGCTGGATCAAGGCGATCGATGGGTGGCGGCGCTACCTGGAGGCCCGACAGCGATGACCGCCGACAAGAAGGCGGCCTCGAAGAAGAAGGCCGCCAAGAAGACCACCAGCAAGAAGCAGAAGACCGCCAAGAAGAAGGCGAAGAAGGAGACCACCGCCAAGAAGAAGGCGCCCTCCAAGAAGACCGCCGTCAAGAAGACCGCCGCCAAGAAGACCACCGCCGCCAAGAAGAAGACCGCCGCCAAGAAGAAGACCGCCGCCAAGAAGACCGCCGCCAAGAAGACCGCCGCCAAGAAGACGACCGCCGCCAAGAAGACGACCGCCGCCAAGAAGAAGGCCAAGAAGAAGGCGACGAAGAAGGCGACGAAGAAGGCGAAGAAGAAGGCGAAGAAGAAGGCGACGACCAAGAAGACCACCGCCGCCAAGAAGGCGACCGCCAAGAAG
>CALDQK010000012.1 GCA_937911525.1 uncultured bacterium | reverse complement strand
CCCCTGCCCCTGCAGGAGCGCCTGCAGGCCTTGGCCGCGCCGAGCCACGTCAGCTTGGCCTGCCTGATCGCGGCCGGGACGGCCGCGATCCTGGCGCCGCACCAGCGCGCGCGCCCGAGCCGCTTCCTGGGCTCCTTCCCGCTCCTGGGGACGCACTTCGCGCCCCTGGCCGAGCTCTACCTGCCGCTCCTGCTCTGCCTCTTCATGGCGGTCACCCACCACGCTCTGGTCTGGCGCCACGACGTGAGCCAGCTGGTCGTGCCCTACCTGGCGGCGGCGGCCGTGGCCTGCATGAGCCGTGAGTTCCTGCGGCTCCCCCTGCGGGCGCTGGCGGTGGCCTTCCTGGCGCTGGGCAACGTGCACCTGATCAACGTCCTGGTGGTGATGCCCTACCTCTCGGGCGGCGGGCTCTCGCCCAACCACGTGGTGTGCCTGGGCCTGCTCCTGACCCTGCTGCAGGGCTCGCTGGCCCGCCGCGTCGTCCGGCGCCCCGGCGTGCAGACCTTCGTGCTCTGGGCGAACCTCTTCCTGGCGGGCGCGATCCTGGCGCTCCTGGCGCTGCACTACGTGGCGCACCCCAACCTGCAGGCGATCACCACGATGCGCTTCGTGGTCTCGGGCGCGCTGGCCTACGGCGCCGGCCTCTACTTCCGCCTCGCAGCCCGGACCGAGCTCGAGCCCTTCAGGCGCTTCGGCTACCAGCTCGAGGGCTGCTACCACTTCGGCCTCAGCCTGGCCCTGTGGTGCACCGCGCTCCTCGTCCCCCAGCTGCGCCATCCGGGCACGGCCCTGATCGCGCTCGGGATCGCGCCGCTCTACTTCTACCTGCGCGCGGAATACAGCGCGCGCGAGGCCGGCGGAGAGCTGAGCGAGATCGGCCGCCGCTACCGCGACTCGGCCACGGTGCTCTGCTTCTTCCTCACGGGGCTCTACGCCTTCCAGGGCGTGTTCCAGCTGATCCTGTTCCCGGAGCAGCCCCCCAACGCGATCGCCTACCACGGCGGCGCGCCGGTCCTGCTGGTGGTCTCGCTGGCCCTGCTCCGCCTGCGCGGCCTGGGCGGCAACGACTGGCTCAGCTTCTACGGCGCCACGGGCCTGGTCGCGGGCAGCTACTTCGCCCTGGGCCTGATCCCGGGCCTATCGCCCTTCGACCACCCGGTCGCGGGCGCCTGGCTGGGCCTCGGCCTCAGCCACGCCTTCGTGATCGCGACCGGCGGCCCCTCACCCCTGCGGACCTTCCTGCAGTGGATCTCGGGCCTCGACTCGGCGAGCTGGCACGACCAGCGCCGCGCGGTCGGCGCCCTGACCCTGATCGCGACCTGCGTGGTCATGCTCCTGGGCGCCTGGCGCGCCCCGCAGCCCCAGCTGGTCGCGCCGCTGATCTTCGGCCTGGCGACGATCTTCGCCCACCACGGGGCGGTGACCGGCTACGGCTGGCAGCGCACGGTGGCCTTCCTGCTCACGCTGGCGGCCCTGCACGGCGACTTCGTCCTGCCCAGCTACCTGGACAAGGACTCGGTGCTCTGGATCCTGCTCGCGGCCTGGGGCTGCGCCGCGGTGGCCTACGACGGCCTGCGCCGGATCGAGAGCGAGCCCCGCCTCGCCAACCTCTTCATGACCCTGGCGATCTTCTCGGGCTGCCACGCGCTGCGCCTGCACCCCGAGAGCTGGGAGGGCTTGCTCGGCGCGAGCCTCTTCCTCGGCCTCTCGCTGGTCACCCCCTCCGAGCGCCGCCTGGCGACGACCGTCCGGGACGGCCTCGGCGCCGGCTTGCTCCTCCTGGGCCTGCCCTGGCTGGCCTACTTCACCCACACCGACCTGCGCGCAGGCGGCTCGCCCCTGGCGGCCGAGCCCATGCTCTGGGCGGCGGGCGCGATCATTGGCCAGGGCTACCTGACGCTCCGCTTCGGCGTCCTGGCCGCGGACCGCCTGGTCGCGATGCGCCTCGATCAGCCGCGCGTGATCCACCTCGTGGCCGACTTCTGGTCCAACCACCGCTGGCCGATCTGGCTCGGCTCGCTGATCGCCGGCACCTTCGCCATGGCCGTGGTCGGCGTGAACCACCGCGGCGTGGTCTACGAGCCCATGGCGCTGGGCGCCTCGCTCGCTCTGTGGGCGACGCTCGCTGTCGGCTGGTATCAGCTCTCCCGCACCCGCGAGAGCCTGCTGCTCTTGCTGGTGGCCGAGGCCTGCGGCCTGGCGCTGCTGCTCACGGTCCGCCAGCAGATCCAGCTGACGACGAGCTGGTGGTCGCTCGAGTACGACGTGTGGGCCAGCCTGGCCGTGACCGCCCTCCTGGCGGGCCTGCGCGAGCTGGACGACCTGGGCGCCAAGCACGAGCGACGGGTGCTGCTCGCCAACCTGCTGGTCCTCCCGCTGGCCGCGATCGGCTGGGCGATCAAGAACGACCTCCCGAGCGACGTGACGATCGTGGTCCTGGGCGTGAACAGCGTGATCCTGCTCTTCATGGGCCGCGGCCAGAAGAAGAGCCCCTACAACGCCCTGGCGGTGCTGGGCTTCGTCGCCTTCGCGGTCTTGATCGTCTACAGCAAGCTCGAGCTGCGCTCGCTGCAGGCCTACGTGATCCCGGCCGGCGGCGGCGTGCTGGTCCTGCTGCGCCTCTTCGGCGGCGACATGGACCTCGAGGCTCGCCGCAAGGTCGAGAGCGTGGTCCTGCTCAGCATGATCGGCTCGAGCGCCTACTACGCCCTGATCGACCTGCGCCACCCGATCGGCTTCAACCTGACCCTGCTCGGCGTGTGCTTCGCGGCGATGCTCGCCGGCAGCCTGCTGCGCGCCCGCGTCTACCTCGGCGGAGGTGCGGCGGGGATCCTGCTCTGCCTGGCCTCGATCGCGTTCAAGGTCGTGCTCGGCATGGGCAAGGCGGTGCAGGTCTCAGCGCTGGGTCTGCTGCTCCTGGTCGGCGGCGTGCTGCTGGTCGGCGGCTCGGCCTACGTGAAGGCGAAC
>CALDQK010000011.1 GCA_937911525.1 uncultured bacterium | reverse complement strand
GCTTGGGCTCGCTCATGCCCTTGCCGCGCGCCAGCTCCAGCTTGCGCAGCGAGCCGCCGAAGCCGATCCGGCAGCGCTCGCCCTTCCAGCTGCCGCTGCGCTTGTACTCGACCATCTCGGTCTGCAGGTGGTCCTTGCGAACGCTCAGCTCGAAGAACATGACCAGGGTCGAGCCCTTGCCGCCCTCGTAGAAGACCTCCCGGGGGACGCGCTTGAGGCCGTCCGCCTCGCGAGCCTTGAACAGGATCTCGCCGACGGCGTTCTCGGGAGGAGCGGCCTGCAGCGCGACCGGGGACGCGAGGAGGGCGAGGAGGAGGGGGAGGGACGAACGCATGGTGGCTCCAAGTCGGCCAATGGTGAGCCGGGATCCTAGCGACGAGGCCCGCGGCGCGAACCACTAAGATCGAGTTCATGGTCCACCTCCGCCCCGCCACCGCGAGCGACGCCGAGCTGATCCACGCCCTGATCGTGGAGCTCGCCACCTACGAGCGCGAGCCTGACGCCGTCGAGGCCACGCCAGACACCCTGCGGACCCAGCTCGCGGCTGACCCGCCGCCCTTCGAGTGCCTGCTGGTCGCCCCCGCCCCGGACCAGGAGCCCGTCGGCATGGCCCTCTTCTTCCACAACTACTCGACCTGGCGCGGCAAGCGGGGGGTCTACCTGGAGGACCTCTTCGTCCGTCCGAGCGCGCGCGGGCAGGGCTTCGGCCTGGCCCTCTTGCGCGCTCTGGCCCAGCTCGCGCGGGAGCGCGACTGTCCCCGCCTGGACTGGGCGGTCCTCGACTGGAACGAGCCGGCGATCGAGTTCTACCGCCGCCTCGGCGCCGAGCCGCTGCGCGAGTGGACGACCTTCCGCCTCAGCGGGGAGGCCCTCGCGCGCCTGGCTTGTGGCGACTAGGCCTCTGGCGTAGCTTCTCTCCGCACATCAAGCGGAGGAGCACCATGGGTCTGCTCGACGGCAAGGTCGCGATCATTACGGGCGCCGGCAACGGAATCGGCCGCTGCCACGCGCTGCTCTTCGCCCAGGAGGGCGCCAAGGTCGTCGTCAACGACGTCGGCGGGACGCTCGACGGCTCGGGCGGGGACAGCGCGGCCGCCGACCAGGTCGTCAAGGAGATCGAGGCGGCGGGCGGGAGCGCGGTCGCCAACTACGACTCGGTCGCCACCTACGAGGGCGCCAACGGGATCCTCAAGACCGCGCTGGACGCCTACGGGCGGGCCGACATCCTCGTCAACAACGCGGGGATCCTGCGGGACAAGTCGCTCCACAAGATGGAGGAGGCGATGTGGGACGCGGTGATCGCGGTCCACCTCAAGGGCACCTTCCTCTGCGGGCAGGCCTTCGTGCGCCACGTGCGCGAGCGCGCCGAGCAGGGGGACAAGGGCGGCGCGATCGTCAACACCTCCAGCTACGCCGGCCTGATGGGCAACTTCGGCCAGAGCAACTACAGCGCGGCCAAGGCCGGGATCGCTGGGCTGACGCGGACCTGGGCGCTCGAGACCTCCAAGCTGGGGATGACGGTCAACTGCCTGGCGCCGATGGCCAAGACCCGCATGACGACCGATATCGCGGCCGTGCCCGACGAGATGCAGCCCGAGCAGGTCGCGCCGATGGCCCTCTACCTGGCGAGCGACCTGAGCAAGGACGTGACCGGCCGCGTGTTCGGCGTCCACGGTCAGCAGCTCCTCGAATACCGCATGATCATGACGGACGGCGCGACCAAGGAGGGCGATGCCCTCTGGACCGCGAGCGAGATCGCGGCGCGTCTGAAGGACATCAGCGCCTTGCCCCACGAGCAGGCCCCCGCGCCCGCACCGGCGCAGCCCGCCGGGCCAGCGCAGGTGATCGAGCAGGCCTTCACGCTGATGCCCCAGGTCTTCGTCCCGGCCAAGGCCAAGGGCTGGAAGGCCGTGATCCAGTTCGAGATCCAGGGCGCCGACGACTGGACGATCACCGTCGCCGACGGCGAGTGCACCACCGCCAAGGGCAAGCAGGGCGAGGCGACCTGCGTCGTCAACGTCGACGCCGAGACCTACGCCGCCGTGGTCAAGGGCGAGATGAAGCCCGAGAAGGCCTTCATGGCCGGCAAGATCCGCGCCTCCAACCTGGCCGACATGATGAAGTTCGGCGGCGCCTTCGACATGAAGAAGGCCAAGGAGCTGGCCAAGCAGGCCGCCAGCGCGGCCCCCGCCGCGGCCGCCCCTCCCAAGCCCGCCGGGCCGGCGCAGGTGATCGAGCAGGCCTTCACGCTGATGCCCCAGGTCTTCGTCCCGGCCAAGGCCAAGGGCTGGAAGGCCGTGATCCAGTTCGAGATCCAGGGCGCCGACGACTGGACGATCACCGTCGCCGACGGCGAGTGCACCACCGCCAAGGGCAAGCAGGGCGAGGCGACCTGCGTCGTCAACGTCGACGCCGAGACCTACGCCGCCGTGGTCAAGGGCGAGATGAAGCCCGAGAAGGCCTTCATGGCCGGCAAGATCCGCGCCTCCAACCTGGCCGACATGATGAAGTTCGGCGGCGCCTTCGACATGAAGAAGGCCAAGGAGCTGGCCAAGCAGGCTGCCAGCGCGGCCCCCGCGGCTGCGCCTGCGGCGCCCAAGCCGCTCTCGCCGGGCGAGGTGATCGACAAGGCCTTCGAGCTGCTCCCGCAGCTCTTCCTCCCCGAGCGCGCCAAGGGCTGGAAGGCCACGATCCACTTCGACATCGGCGGGGCCGATCCCTGGACGATCGCGGTCGCGGACGGCAAGTGCTCGACGACCAAGGGCAAGGAGGGCGACCCGAGCTGCGTGGTCACGGTCGACGCCGAGACCTACGCCGCGGTGGTCAAGGGCGAGCTCAAGCCCGAGAAGGCCTTCATGTCGGGCAAGATCCGGGCCACCAACCTGGCCGACATGATGAAGTTCGGCAGCGCCTTCGACATGAAGAAGGCCAAGGAGCTCGCCAAGCAGGAGGGCCAGAAGCTGCGCGACTCGGCCGTCCCCGCGGCCGCGAGCGCGCCGGCGGGGCCGGCTGAGACGGCGGAGCGCGCCTTCCGCGCGCTGCCCGAGGGCTTCAAGCCGATGGCCGTCA
>CALDQK010000010.1 GCA_937911525.1 uncultured bacterium | reverse complement strand
GGCCGGCAGCTCGCGCCCCCGGCCGAGATCGACGACGGCCTGGCGGACGTGGTCCTGATCCCCTTCGAAGAGCGGATCCTGGACAACCTCGAGCTCGGCACGGCCTGGCTCTTCGGCGAGACGACCGAGGCGCGCAGCGTGGTCCACCTGCAGGGCAAGTCGATCGCGATCCGCCCGGACCAACCCTTCGCGATCAGCCTCGACGGCGAGCCGGCAGGCCGAGGGGAGCTGAAGCTCGAGGTCCACTCCGCTGCGCTGCGGGTGCTCTCCCCCCCGCGAGTGGTGGCGACCTAGCTACAGCCCGTCCCGAAACGGCGTCGTCACGCTTCTCCACATGTCAACGCCGGCCGTAGCTAACGGAGGAAGTAGCCCACCATCCCGAGCAGGATCACGATCATGACCAGGGCCGCCCCCAGCACGGGGGCGTGCTCCTCGACCCAGCTCTTGCCCTTGCGGGCCGAGGCGAGGTCGGCTTCGGTGAAGGCCGGGAAGCCGCTGTCCGTGGTGGCCAAGGGTTTCGACTCGACCTTGCTCTTGTCCAGCCTGCGCTCGGTCTTCTTGCGGACCCGGCTGAAGTCGACGCCGCCGCCCTCCTCGAAGCTGAGCTGCAGCCGGGGCCCCCCGTTGCCGAGCTGAATCGTGGCCCGATTGGGGACCTCGGCCTGCGTGTCGACCTGGGTCCCGTTGACGAACACCCCGTTCTTGCTGCCGAGGTCGAAGATCGAGACCCCGCCGTCCTCGCCTTCGCGCAGCTCGGCGTGAACCGCGCTGACGCGGCGGTCGACGTCCGCGTCCGGGTCGAAGCGGACCTGGCACTTCTCGGAGCGCCCGAACCAGAGGGGCAGCCCCCGGATCGTCTCGACCGTCCCCTGACGGGTGCCGGTGAGGTGCTTGATCGTGACGTCGATCGCCATGCAGAGGAGAGACTACTCCCCCTCCTCGCCGCGCTCCACCCTGCCCTTGTCAAGGTGCACGCGAACGCTCAGGCTGCTGTCATGAGCGTCGAACGCAGCGCCCCGCCGCCTCAGCCAGAGCGGCCTCTACCTGAGCCGGGCGAAGAGCGCTGGACCCTTGTCGTGTGCCGCTGCGGCGTCGACATGCGCTTCGAGTGGCCGTCCGAGGCCGAGAGCGTCGCGTGCTTTGGCTGCGGCGCCCGCTTCCCGCGCCCGCCCCAGCTCGGGCCGGCGCGGCGGCTCCCTCCCTGGCGCCCCGAGCTCGCGCGTCCGCAGCGCGAGCCCTTCCCCTGGCTGGTCGTGCTCGCGGTGGGCTCGATCGCGCTCGCCTTCGGCCTCGCCCTCGGGATGGCGCTCTAGCCCGAGCCGAGGAACGAGGCCGGTGAAATCCTCGCGCTAGCGCGGCGGGGGCGCGCAGGTCAGCTCGTAGGCCCGCGCGACCCGCGCCACCAGGTCATCCCCCGCCCAGGGGGGGTCGCGCCCGACCTCCTCGACCCCGAGGGGGACCGCGGCCAGGAGCTCCCCCTTGGCCGTCGCGAAGAGGAGCCCCTCGCGCGGCGCCCCGCTGGGTCCAGGGCGCAGCTCGAGCAGGAGCAGCTCCCGCCCTGCCTCGCGGGCCTGCTCGGTCAGCTGGCGCCAGCCGACCTCTTCGCCGGGCGGGGTGCTCGAGGCGCTCACCTCTCGCAGGTCGACGTCTTTGGCCAGGCGGGCCTCCAGGGCGAGGAAGGAGCGGGTGCGCCGCACGAGCAGGTCCTGCTCGACCCAAGCCACCGCCAACCCAGCGGGGAGCTTCAGGCGAGGGCGCCGCTCGCGCTTAGCCGGCGCAGGCCAGCGCTCGGGAGCGCGAAAGCGCACCGCTCGCCGGGGGGGGGCGCCCTCGCGCCGGCCGCCGACGGGCTTCTCGTAGGGTCGCGGCGCGAGGGGCTCCTCGCCGTCCTGGGGCGCGTGCTCGCCTCCCTCGGCGGGCTGGTCGGCCTCGACCGGAGCTGCGTCCCCGCGCTCCTCACGCTCGGCGGAGGCGCAACCCGCCGCGAAGGGGGCCAGGAGGAGGACGAAGGACAGCGCGCGGGGGCGAAACACCAGCCTACTCTCGCATGCTCGGGGGCGGATCGGCTCGCTCCAGCCTGAGCCCGGCGTGGGCCTTGGCCAGGCGCTGGATCACTAGCTCGAGCCCGAGCCCCAGGTCTCGCGGCGCGTCCAGCCCGACCTCCTCGGCCTCCGGCGCGCTGCGCATGACCGCCAGCAGGAGGGGGTCGCGACGGGCGTCCTGGGTGTGCACCAAGAGGGCCTGGCGAGGCTCGGCCAGGACCACCAGCAGCAGGTCGTGACCCGCCCGGCGCGCCTGCCGCGCGAGCTCGGGCCAGCCCACGCTCTCTCCGCGCGGCGGCGCCAGGCCCAGCACCTCGCGAAAGGAGCGCTCCTTGGCCAGGGCGGCCTCGAGCTGCAGCAAGGCCGCGCCTGCGGGCGCGCAGCGGCCCTCGCGGACGAGGGCCACCCCCAGCGAGGCCGGCAAGCGCAGGGAGCGCTGGCCGAGTCGGAGGGTCGTGGGCGCGCGGAAGGGCGCCAGCGGCTTGCGCTCGGCTGGCTCCCCCTGAGGGGTGCGCTGGTAGGGGTCGGCGGCCAGCTTCGCCGCTGGCTCAGACGCCTGATCGGCGGGCCCTGGGCCCTGCTCGGCCCCAGGCTCCTCGTCGTGAGCAGGCGTCACCCGGCGGCGCTCGAAGCGCGCGCTCGTCTCGCCGCCCCCGCTCTGCGCGGGGGGAGCGCTGGCGCAGCCCGCCGCCAGGAGCGCGAGCAGACTCGTGAGCGCGAGCGAGGCGTAGGAGGGGGCGCGCATCTCAGCGCAAGGGGCTGGCTGGGAGCAGGCGACCCTCGAGCGCGAGCGCGCGCAGCTCGCCCTCGAGGTGACGAGCGAGGCTCCGCGTCGCGCGCTCCTCGGCCTCGCGAGCCATGCGGCGCGAGTCCTCGCGGTCGCGGGTCAGCAGGAAGCCCTGCTCTTCGAGGCGGGCCTCGCCCGAGGCGACGGCGAACACGTGCCCGGTGCGCACCCCGACGAGCGCGGCCTCGACCCGGGTCACGGCGACCTCTTCGCGGGCGGGCAAGGCGAAGCCGATCAGGAGCGGATAGAGGTTCGCGAGCCCGTTGTGATAGCGATAGACCCGCGTGGAGCGAGCCAGGACCAGGACCGCCTCGGCGCCGACGCGAGCGCCGGCCTGACGCGCGCCGAACAGGTCTCCCCGCGCCGGCAGCAGGAGCGAGGGCACGCTTACCAGCGAGGCGAAGGGCGCGGGAGCGGGCCAGCCAGAACGCGGCGGGCGCCCTAGGGCCAGCCCCTGGCGCAGGACCGAGAGCGTGGCCTCGGGCGCTGGCCGGGTGACCCAGGGCGCGGGCTCGCGGCAGGCCTCGGCCTCACCGAAGCTCGGCAGGGCGACGTATTCGCGCAGGCCGCGCACCTCGAGGCAGGCCAGACGACCGCCGGTGCGCAGCCCCGGGCGCGCGTCCAGCAGGACGCCAGGGTCGCTGCGCTGGACAGGGTCGCTGGGCTGGACAGGGTCGCTGGGCTGGACAGGGTCGCTGGGCTGGACAGGGCTGGGGACGTGTCGCGGAAAGCGAGGAGCGGGCCGAGGGTCGCGAGCGAAGTGCTCCTCGGCGTCGTAGCCCTCGCAGCGATAGCTCGGCGCGCCCCGCGCGGGGCCGGCGACGAGGTGCCGCTCGGCGTCGCGCGCCGGCCCGCTCGAGGGGAGGGCCTCTCCGCCCGCCAGGAAGGAGGCGTCGAGCTGGGAGGGAGCGTCGAGCTGCACGGGGAGGGTCGAGGAGCAACCCGCAGCCGCGAGCACCAGGAGACTCAAGCCGCAGACGCGGCCGCGAAAGGGAAGAGGCATGCTCACTCCTGGCTCAGGTGACTGGCCCACTCGGGGTCATGGGTCTCGACCTCGTCGAGGTCGGTCGCGCGCAGCCGGCCCTGGAACACCAGCTCGCTCGTCGCCAGCGCGGGCCCGCAGCCCAGGCGCGGGGCGAGGGTCTCGCTGTCCAGCGCGACCAGATAGAGCCGGTCCGCCCGGGTCACGGCGCGGTGGAGGACCTCGAGCCCCGCGGGACCCGCGAGCTCGTAGACGTCCTCGACCGAGGCCACTCGCTGCGGCGCGAGGGTCAAGAGGAGGGAGTGCAGCGCGCGCAGCTCTTGTGCCGTGGCAGGGGCGACCTTCCGCCCCTCGAGCAGATCGCGGGAGGCCTCGAGCAGCGCCTGCTCGAGGCGGGCCACGCGCCGCAGGAGCCGGACCGCCAGGACCGTGCGCGCGGGCGCGACCTGTTCGAGCGCCTCGGCCAGGCGGAGCAGGGTGAAGCGCAGGCGAGCGTGCAGGCGCGGCAAGGGCTCGACGAGCGGGACCGGCTCGTCGGAGCCAACCTCGGGCGGCAAGACCTCAGGCGCGGGGGCCGGAGTGTTGAGCGCCGCCAGGCCGGCCATGATCAGGCGATCCCGGTAGGCGGCGTCCTCCTGCGCGGCGAGGAGGGCGCTCTGGCGGGGCTCGACCAGCGCCGCGCAAGCGCCCAGGCGACCGCGCTCCAGGCTGGCCCGCAGCGAGACGCGGCCTGTAGCGGCGAAGGCCTGAGCCTGGGGCGCCAGGGCCACCAGCGCCTCGCGATAGCCGGGGACGCCCTCGCTCGACACGATCGCGCCGGCGCGACGCGAGCCGAAGAGCGCCGGGAAGTCGAGGGAGGAGGGGAAGGAGCGCCCCCCCAGCTCGGGGTGGCTGAGCCGGCTGAACACGACCGCGCCCAGCGAGCGAGTCGCCCCGATCAGGACGAGCTCGCGCCCGCCCCCGGCAGCGCCGCGGACCTGACCGGGCTGGTCGCGCCGGTCGGTGCCCTGGACCCGGCGCTCGATCGCGGCGGAGATCTGGCTGAGGGCGCCGCGCGCCAGCAGGTCGCTGGGCCGGAGGGAGTGGCGGGCCAGGCCTTGGCGCATGGCCGC
>CALDQK010000009.1 GCA_937911525.1 uncultured bacterium | reverse complement strand
TGAGGGGCCGACGACCGAGGCCGATTCGGAGGGTCCGGCGATCGACCCCGAGACGGCTGCGCTCGACGCGCGCGAGCAGCGGCTGCGCTGGATCTACGCGGCGGTCGGGCTCAGCGCGGTCCTCTCCTTCGCGAGCTTCCACCCTCTGGACGTGGGGGCCCTCGCCTATGTGGCGCTGGTGCCGCTGCTCTTCGTGGCGGCGCGCGAGAAGCCCTTGGTGGGGATCGCCATGGCCTACGTGGCCACGGTCCTCTATCACGTTCCCGGCCTGGCCTGGATCGCGACCACCGCGCCGCCGGGCTGGTTGACGACGGCCTTCATGGAGGGTGGCTACGGGGTCGCCTTGATCGGGCTGCCGCTCTGGGCCCGGCGCAAGGGCGGGCTGCCGCTCTTCGTCTCGCTGCCCCTGCTCGGGGCCGCGCTCGAGGTGATACGCGGCAACTTCCCCTTCATCGCCTTCCCCTGGCTGTTTTGGGGGCACACCCAGCACGCCTTCCTGACCCTGGCGCAGATCGCCGACGTGACGAGCGTCTACGGGCTGACGGCCTTCGTGCTGCTCGTGAACGGGGCCCTGGCCGACACGGCCCTCCTGCTCTGGGCGCGCAACGAGGCGCGTGAGGAGCTCTCGCTCGCGGACCGGCGTCGGCTGGGGCTGACGCTCGGGGTCCCGGTGATGGTCGGGCTGGCGCTCCTGGGCTACGGGGCGCTGCGGCTGAGCGCGGTCCGGCGGGCCATGGACTCGGCCGGGCCCGGGCCGCGGCTGATGGTGATCCAGGCCGACGTGCCGCAGAGCCTCAAGGACGGGATCGGCATGTCGGCCGTGGAGCTGGCGAGCGAGAACCTGCGCCTCAGCGCGGCGGCGCTCAAGTGGAACCCGGGCAGGGAGCCGATCGACGCCATGCTCTGGAGCGAGACCATGTGGCCCTGGCCGCTGGAGGATCGGCGCCCCGAGGCGGGGCACGGGGTCGGCTACGACGCCTGGTTCGAGCGCTACCGGCGCGCCGTCACCCGGGCCCGCCTGATCGCCTACCAGAAGGTCCGCGGCGAGCTCTACAGCCTGCCCAAGCGAATGAACGCGCCGCTGCTCGTGGGCGCGGTCGACTGGGGCCTGGGCGGCGGGGAGCCGCACAACAGCTACTACCAGCTGGCCCTGAACGGGAAGCGCTACGGCGAAGTCGTGGCGCGCTACGACAAGATCGAGCTGGTCCCGGTGAGCGAGTACATCCCCTTCAAGCGGAAGGACTCGCCCCTGCACTGGTTCCACAAGATCATGAAGGGCTTCGTCCCGCCGGGGTTCGAGGTCTTCGCCCGGGGCGAGGGGCCGGTGCTGATGGAGGCGGGCAAGTTCAAGCTCGCGCCCAACATCTGCTTCGAGATCTCCTTCCCCGAGCTGCTGCGCCGGAGCACGCTGGCCGGCGCCGACGTGCACGTGTGCCCCGCCAACGACGCCTGGTTCGTGCGCGGGCGGCGGGGCGAGGTGGCCACCCCGACCGCCGAGATCCCCCTGGCGCTGGCGCACACCCGGCTGCGGGCGATCGAGAACCGGCGCTCGATCGTGCGCTGCGTCAACCGGGGGATCTCGCTCTGCATGGACCCCACCGGCCAGATCGTGGACAAGATCGAGGTCATGGACCAAAACGGCGTGCCCCACGACGTGGGCGTGGCCAGCTACATGGCGGTCCGCGCGCCCCTGACCGGGCTGACGAGCTTCTACGTCCGCTTCGGGAACGTGTTCGCCTACGCCTGCGGGCTCGCGGCCCTGGTGCTCTTCGTGCTGACCGCTCGGGGGAAGGTGCTCTTCGCGCCGACCGAGGGGGTCGCCGCGAGCGAAGGCGCTCCCGGCTCCTGACGTTGCGGGTCTGAGTTGGCCCGACTAGTCTGAGGGCAGCGAAGCGGAGGATGCCGTGGACTTCGAAGAGTTCCGCAAGAAGAAGATGCAGCAGAAGAAGCAGGCTGCAGACCAGAAGAAGCGCGAGGACGAGCTCGCCGCCAACGGCGAGAAGCTCGACTTCATCGACGGGTTTGGCCCCCAGGGTCCGAAGAACCCCAAGATCAAGGGCTTCGTGCTGGGGCGCTACCAGCGCAAGCGAGTCGATCCCCGCACGCTCCAGCGGCCCGAGAACTACGAGCGGACCCACGCCGCTCCCCCAGAGGCGCCCAAGACGGCGGCCGAGATCGAGCTCGAGCGGAAGAAGGCCGCCCTCGAGAAGGCTCAAAAGGACCTGGAGGCCGCTGAGGAGAAGCGGAAGCTGGCCGAGATCGAGGCCCGGCGCAAGAAGGAGGGGATCGGCAAGGTCAAGGGGCGCGTCCGCTACTAGGACCCCCAGACTCGTCGAGGGCGGCGTCGGGCCACGGCCCGGCGCCGGCTTCGTGTACGCGCCTGCGGACAGGATCGACACGAGCGGGCGCCTGCGGCGTCTCATGCCCTGAGGCCTTCTTCTCCCTGACGCCCTATCCCTCCGGGATCAGCGCCCTGCTGATAGGCTCAGCCTCTCGAGCACCTCTCTAGGAGACCTGCATGCCGATCGAGTTTCCGATCCGCGACCTCCCCTTGGAGCTGAACGTCGACGATGCCGTCGAGGCCGCCTACGGCGAGGACCTCGACTGGATCGCCGACAAGCTGCGCCGCAACGTCTCGGTGCTCGTCGAGTGCGACAAGCAGGTCGTGACCTGGCTCTACGCCGCCCTGCGCGGGCGCCTGCGCGACCCCGACGCCGGGCGCCCCCTGCGCTGCCGCTTCGTCTCGGGCCAGCCGCGGCGGCCCGAGGGGAGCGACGACAGCCCCCAACAGCAGCAGCAGCTGCCCAGCTCGCTGATGCAGCTCATGATCCGCGAGATCACCGACCTGGTCCGCTCGGCCGAGCCCGGGACCGTGATCGTGATCCCGCACGTGGACCTGCTCACGACGACCACCCGCAGCGGCCTCTCCATGGAGGCCAAGGAGGTGATCGCGCTGGTCTACGAGAACCCCGAGGTCCTGCTGCTCGGCTTCAAGGACCCCGAGTTCGAGCTCCCCAAGACGATGGAGAGCGTGTTCACGGCCAAGCGCGCGATCGTGGGGATCGAGCGGCGCAAGCTGACCCGCGTGATCCTGCAGCGCGAGGCGCGCAAGTTCGGCGTCGAGCACTTCGACCCCTTCTCGCTCTACAAGTACTGCTCGGGCCTGAACGTGGTCCGCCTGCGCGAGATCCTCGAGCAGTTCCACGACCGCATGGACTACGACCCGCGCAACCCCGAGGCGCGGACCCGGCTCTTCGGTGAGATCCGCGAGCTGACCCGCGGGGCCGAGCTCGACGTGCCCAAGATCGACCTCGACGAGGACATCGGCGGCTACAAGGGCGTCAAGGAGCGGATCAAGAAGGACATCCTCGACCTGCTCAAGCACGCCGACGGCATGGACACCGAGGACAAGGTCAAGCAGGTCGAGGAGCTGATCCCGCGCGGCATGATCTTCGAGGGGCCGCCCGGCACCGGTAAGACCTACTTCGCCAAGGCGATCGCGACCGCGATCGACGCGACCGCGATCGTGGTCTCGGGCCCCGAGATGAAGAGCAAGTGGGTCGGCGAGTCCGAGAGCAACCTGCGCAACATCTTTACGCGGGCCCGCCGCAGCGCGCCCGCGATCATCATCTTCGACGAGATCGACTCCTTCGCGCAGCGGCGCGGGACCTACACGGGCTCGGGCGTCGAGCACTCGATGGTCAACCAGCTGCTCACCGAAATGGACGGCTTCCGCAAGGACGAGCTGGTGTTCGTGGTCGGCACGACCAACTTCGTCGAGGCCCTCGACGACGCGCTCCTGCGTCCGGGCCGCTTCGAGCTCAAGATCCGGATCCCCTACCCCAAGGAGAAGGACCGGCGCGCGATCCTGCAGATCTACCGGCAGAAGTTCGACCTGGTGCTGAGCGACGAGCTCTTCGAGCACATGGTCCGCAAGACCTCGGGCTTCGTGAACTCCGACCGCCGCACGCGCTTCTCGGGCGACCACCTCTACGCGCTCTGCCGCGGGCTGGCGCGGCAGTCGATCCGCAAGGGCAAGGACCACCAGCTCAACGAGGAGGACGTCAACGAGGTGATCGGCGACACCTTCGAGCTGAGCAAGCCCAACGCCCAGGAGGAGGAGGTGATCGCCAAGCACGAGTGCGGGCACGCGATCGTGGCCACCCTGCTGGACAAGGCGGCGCGCCCCGAGAAGGTCACGATCGAGGGCGAAGACGAAATGAACGCCTACTACACCAGCTTCGACCGCGACTCGGTGGGGATCATCACGACCACCGCGCGGGCGGAGGCCGACATCATGGTCGCCTTCGGCGGGCGCGTGGCGGAGGAGGTCTGCTACGGCGAGATCAGCTCGGGCGACCAGAGCGACCTGCACCAGGCGACGCGCCTGGCGCGGATCATGGTCGAGGCCTGGGGCATGGGCGCCAGCCAGGAGTTCTGCTACGAGGAGACCAACGAGGGCTTCCGGCGCCGGCGGCTGAGCGACCACCGCGAGCAGCAGATCGACGAGGAGGTCGACGCGATCCTCGAGCGCCAGCGCAACGCGGCGCGGACCCTGCTCGAGGAGCACAAGGAGACCCTCGAGGAGATGGCCAAGCTCCTGCTGGAGAAGCGGGTGCTCGAGCGCAAGGACCTCAAGGACTTCTTCAAGGATCGCGGCTACGACGTCGACTGGCGCGAGAAGAAGCTGACGGTCAAGGACGAGCAGGGCGAGGTGGTCGAGGCTTGAAAGGCCTCCCCCGCCCCGACGTAGAGAGCACAACGAGGAGCTGAACGGTGGCCGATATCGAGATCCGCTTCCGCATGAACATGAAGTCGGGCAAGAAGGACATCGTGATCGACTTCCACGGTGACGAAGACCTGATGCGCCACGAGCACGAGAAGAAGCACCGCGAGGTGGTCGAGCGGCTCGTGGGCGAGGGCGTGATCATGGCCGACGAGGTCGGCGAGGTGATCGTGGAGCGCGCCCAGCCGGGTCAGCCGGTCCAGCAGCAGGAGCCGCCCCAGGACCAGCGCCAGGCCGAGGGCAACGCGGGCTGAACTTCTGGGGGGAGCTGCGCTCCCCCCCAGACCCGAATGGCAGCCCCCCTAGCTTGGGGCCCAGAGTCGGCAGCGCACTCACGCTGCAGAGCGCGGCTCGGAGGGAGCGGGTGAAGCACGACTCGAACGGCGGGCCCTCGACCTACCTCTGGGCGGGCGGGCCGACCAATCGCCCGCCCGAGAGCGACGACCCCGTCGCCTGCGGGCTCTTCGTGCTGCCGCCGGGGGAGGGCGTCGAGCTGCGCTGAGGGAGGTCCTGGCTCAGCGCTTGAAGAGCACCGCGATCAGCACGAGCACGATCAGGACCGCGATCAGGCCGAGCACGCCGAGGATCACGAGGTGCAGGCCGTCGTCTCCTGCGGGGGCCTCCTCGTCGTCCTCTTCGTCGTCGTCGACGAGCCGAGGTGGGACCGCCTCGACCGCTTCGCCGGCGAGGAAGCGGCGCAGGTCCGCCGCGAGCTCGGCGGCGGTCGAGTAGCGGTTCTCGGCCCGCTTGGCCAGGCACTGGAGCGCGATCCGCTCCAGGTCCGCGGGGATCTCGGCGTTCAGCTTGCGGGGGCGGCGGACGGGCTCCTGGACGATCTGGCGGAAGAGGTCCATGAAGTTGTCGCCGACGAAGGGGACCTCCCCGGTCAGCAGGGTGTAGAGCACTCCGCCGAGGGCGTAGACGTCGGTGGCGGGGCCGACGGCGTCGTTCTCGCCGCGGACTTGCTCGGGCGACATGTAGGCCGGGGTGCCGAGGGAGGTCGCGGTCTGGGTCAGCTTGGCGCTCGAGCTCGAGCCGCTGCCCCCCGAGTCCTTGGCGAGGCCGAAGTCGATCAGCTTCGGGCGGTCGCCCTCCTGCACGATCACGTTCTCGGGCTTGAGGTCGCGGTGAATGACTCCCTGGCCGTGCAGGTAGTCGACGGCGTCGGCGACCTCGGCGACGAGCTTCGCGGCGCGCTCGGGCGCGAGCGGGGCCAGCTCCTCGAGGGTCTGGCCGAGGACGAACTCCATCGCGATGTAGTGGTAGCCGGTCTGGACGCCCTGATCGAAGACCCGCGCGATCCCGGCGTGGTCGAGGCGCTTGCCGATCAGGCCTTCGCGCTGGAAGCGGGCGATCTGCTTCTCGTTGGCCTTGGCGCCTGCGATCAACACCTTGAGCGCGAGGATCTGCTCTTCGCCGACGCGGCGGGCGCGGTAGACGATCCCGGTCGCGCCGCGGTCGATCTCGCCCACGATGTCGTAGTTGCCGAAGCGGGCGACGGCCTCCTGGACCGAGTCGGCGAGCTGCTCCTCGGCCAGCACGAGCGAGGCCTGCACGTCGGCTTCGAAGATGCTCTCGCTGGGGTTGTTGGGGTCGTGGGGCGGGAGGTCCCAGGCCGAGGCGCTGGCGGTGGGGTCACCCTGGAGGGCCGCGTCGGGGAGGGCCGGGTCGAGCTCGCGCCCGGGGCGCGCCGTCCGGCGGGTGTGGACGCGTCCGCTGCCGCGGCGGGGCTCCTGGCCCTCGCGCCAGGCGTCGACGGCGGAGAGCCCCTGACCGGCGCGGATCTTCGCGCCGCAGGTCGGGCAGTAGCTCTTGGGGCGCGAGCGCAGCAGGTAGTGGCGGTAGCACTCGTGGCAGGTCGCGACGAGGGCGGTCGCGCTCTTGCGCAGGGAGACGGCCTGGAGCAGGTCGAGGCGGCCCTCCTCGACGAGGATCTCGGCCAGCCCGTAGAAGGTCCCCTCTTCGCTGGCGGCGCGCGCGACGACCTGACGAGCGCTCTCGAGGTCTTGCTCGGAGACGAGGCCGGCCTTGCTGAGCGCCTGCGCGACGAGCACGTTCTCGACGTCGCAGCGGGCGGGGATCGCCGCCTTGGTGTCGGCGCCGATCGGGGTGGCGACGTCGACGAGGATTCCTACGTCCTTGCCGACGATGCCGGCCTCGCGGAGGAGCTGGGAGACGCGCGCACCGGGCGCGAGCCGCTCCCGCACCAGGGCGTACTGCTTCGCGTTCAACAGCTTGCGCTCGAGCGCGAGCTTGAGGATCAGGACGTCCTTCTCCGACAACACCATCCCAAGTCTCTCCGCCCGAGGTAGGGCCTGCCACCCAGGGCGGGTGGGAGAGAGGGTGAGCCGCGCCCTCCGCCTAGCAAGTTGAGAGAGAGAACGTTGCGGAATGGGTGAGGGAACTACGCAAGAGGGCGCGGCTCGAGGGTGTGTGCGGGCCGGTCGGCTAGATCGTGAGGGGCAAGCCTCCGGCGAGGACCAGCAGGAAGCCGGTCACGAAGAAGGCCACGCGGACGTCCCACAAGGACGTTCCGTTGCTCGCGCGCTGGGGTCGGTTCATGGTGGCCTCCTCTCGTGCCCTTCCTTTGCTGCAAGGACGCTGCCAGCGGGAGTGATCGCCTCAAGTCGTTCTTCTCCAGCGGTCTGCGCCGTTGGACGTCCAAGGGCGACGCGGTGCTTGCGGCCCGGTGTGAACCATGGGCCGGGTCTCCCAGAACTGGTAAGACGCAAGCGTCCAGGGTGAACCCTAAGGCCGTTCTCAGCCCTCTCGTTGCGCCATTCGTCCGCATAATCGGGCCATGGAACAGGTGCTCGAGATCGAAGGCATGACCTGCGCCTCCTGCGTGTCGAAGGTCGAGTCGGCCCTGGCGGGGGTGGAGGGCGTCGAGCGGGTCGAGGTCAGCCTGCCCTTGCACCAGGCTCGGGTGGCAGGAGGACGGGCGGGCGAGCTCGTCGCGGCCGTGTCGCGGATCGGCTTCGGCGCGCACGCGCGCGACGCCGACGCCTCGAGCGACCTGCTGCGGGCGGAGCAGGAGTCCCTGGCGCGTCGCGGGGCGGAGCGGCGTCGCGCCGCGCAGCGCTTCGGGGTCTCGTTGGCCCTGTGCCTGCCCTTGCTGGGGCTGGCGTGGAGCGGCATGGCGGGCGTCAGCCTGCCGGGGTGGGCGGGCTACGTCCAAGGCGGGCTGGCGCTGGCCGTCATGCTGGCGGGGGGCTCGATCTTCCGCGCGGCGGCCAAGCGAGCCTTGGTGCTGCAGGCCTCCATGGACACGCTGGTCGCGCTCGGCACCCTGACGGCCTTCTCGGCGAGCGCGGCGGCGCTCTTGGGGGGAGGGGGTCAGCTCCACTTCGCCCCGGCCGGCATGATCGTGACCCTGGTCTTGCTGGGTCGCTGGCTGGAGGCGCGAGCTCAGGCCGAGACCGGCTCGGCGCTCGAGTCCCTGCTGACGCTGCGTCCAGAGCGCGCCCTGCGGATCGAGGTGGACGGCGAGGAGGTCGAGGTCGACGTGTCCACGCTTCGGCCGGGGGACCGGCTGCGCGTGCTACCCGGGAACGCGCTGCCCGCTGACGGCGTGGTAGAGGAGGGGGCGAGCGAGGTGTCGCGGGCGCTGTTGACCGGAGAGAGTCGACCCGAGCCCGTCGCCGCTGGCGACGAGGTGGCGGCCGGCACGGTCAACGGCTCTGGCGCCCTGGTCGTCCGCGCGACGGGAGTCGGGGGCGAGACGCGCTTGGCCGAGATCGTGCGGCGGGTGGCGGCGGCGCAAGGGAGCAAGGCCGCTGCGCAGCGGCTGGCGGACCGGATCTCGGCGCTCTTCGTCCCCGCGGTGTTGGCCTTGGCGGCGCTGACGGCGCTGGCCTGGGGCGCGAGCGTCGGCGCCGAGGCCGCGCTGACGGCTGGGGTCGCCGTGCTGGTGGTGGCCTGTCCCTGCGCCCTGGGCTTGGCGACGCCGACGGCCCTGGTCGTCGGCGTGGGCAGGGCTGCGCGGGAGGGGGTCCTGCTGCGCGACGCCGAGACGCTGGAGACGCTGGCTGGGGTGACGCACGTGGTGTTCGACAAGACGGGGACCCTCACGGAGGGGGCCTTCGCGGTCGAGCGCGTGTTGCCGGCCGAGGGGGTCGCGGAGGGTCAGCTCCTGGTCTTCGCGGCGGCGGTCGAGTCGCAGAGCGAGCACCCGCTGGCGCGGGGCGTCGTCGCGGCGCGCGGCGAGCGCGGGCTGCCTTCCTTGGCGGCGACCGAGGTCCGCGCGGTCCCCGGCGCGGGCGCCCGCGGGCGGGTGGCCGGTAAGGAGGTGCGGGTCGGGAGCCCAGACTGGCTGCGGGGCGAGGGGCTCGAGGTCCCCGAGCTCGAGCTGGCGGCGGGCGAGACGGCGATCGCCGTGGCGCGAGACGACGAGCTCTTGGGGCAGCTCGTGCTGCGCGACGCCCTCCGGCCCACCTCGGCGGCCGCCGTCGCGGCCCTGCGCGAGCTCGGGGTGCGGGTGCTGCTGCTGAGCGGCGACCGGCGCGAGGTGGCCGAGGCGGTGGGGGTCGAGCTCGGCGTCGACGAGTCACGCGGGGAGGTCTCCCCCGAGGGCAAGCAGGCCTTGGTGCGCGAGCTCGAGGCCGCCGGCGGGCGGGTGGCGCTGGTGGGCGACGGCCTGAACGACGCGCCAGCCCTGGCCTCGGCCAGCGTCGGCATCGCCATGGGGCAGGGGACCGACGTGGCGAAGGCCAGCGCCGGCGTGGTCCTGCTGCGCGACGATCCGCGCGCGGTCGCCCAGGCGCTGCGTCTGGCGCGGGCGACGCTGGCCACGATCCGCAGCAACCTGGGTTGGGCCTTTGGCTACAACGCGCTGACGCTGCCGCTAGCGGCCTTCAAGGTGCTGCACCCCGTCGTGGCCGCGGGGGCCATGGCGGCGAGCTCGGTGCTGGTCGTCGGGAACTCGCTCCGCCTCCGGCGGGTGGAACTCCCGCAGGGGGGTGAGTGATTCCAGAGTCCGCCGCAGAGGCTGGTGATTCGGCTGGCGAGCTGGCGCCTGAGAGCCCAGCGGCGGAGACCCCGGCGACGGAGACCCCGGCGCCCCCTGCAGAGTCGCAGGAGTCGCCAGACTCTCCGCCGCTCTTCCGATCCCTGGCGCTCGGAGTCTCGGCGGGGCTCGTCGCGGAGCTGCTGGTGGGGGTGGTCCTGCTGGCGGCGTGGCGGGTCACGGCGGAGGTGTGGTTGGGCTGGGGCCTGTGGCTCTTCCTCGTGGGGGTGGGGGCGGGGGCCGGGCTGCTCTTCGCGATCGTCGAGCGGCTCGGTCGTCGCTCTCGGGTCCTGGCTTTCGTGGTGGGCGCCGCGGCTGCGCCAGCCGTGTTCTTCGGCGGCGCGCTCCTGGTCGAGCTCTGGGCGCAGGGGAGTCCGCTCAAGGCCTACGGTGCCTTGGCGGGTTCGCTGGGCCTGGGGGTCTTGCCGCAGCTCGGGCTGTTCCTGGCCGGCGCGCTCAGTGGTCACGGGGCGCTGCTCCTCGCCCGCTGGCGCGGTGCCTCGTTGCCGGCGCAGGTCTACGCCATGACGGGAGGCTCGGCGGCCTTCGTCCTGATCGCGCTCACGCTGCCGCTGCGCTACGAGGCCTTGAACGCGGCCTTCTATCTCCTCCCCCTCCTGACGCGGGCGGTGGTCTTCCCGCTCAGTTGTTGGGCCGGAGAGCGGGCGATCGAGCGCCTGCGGCGGGGTCCTGCGAGCGTGCCGCGCAGCGCGAAGAGGAGCGGAGGGGTGGATCCTCGCGCTCGGCACAAGGCGCGTTGGTGCGAGAAGCAGGCCAAGGCGCACGAGGAGGCGGGGCGCGCTGTCGAGGCGGCCGCGAGCTACGCGCAGGCGGCCGAGGTGTGGCCGAGCGCGGAGCGGTCCTTGCTGGCAGCTTCGGCCTACGCCCGCGCGGACGAGCCCTATCGGGCGATCGAGCACTTGCAGCGCATGCTGGCCGATCCTGCGCACGACCCGCGGGCCGTGGCTCGTCCAGAGTTCGACTACCTGCGCACGCTCGAGGCCTGGGCCGAGGTGCCGCGGCCGTCGGGTCGTCGTCGCCCAAGGCGTCCCCAGCGGAGCTCCTCTGCGCCCTGGCTGCACCTCTTGGCCAGCTGCGGGCTGGCGGTCCTGGCGGGCTGGTCGCTCTCGTTCGCGTGGACGCTGGAGGTGCCGGCCGAGGTGACGCGTCGTCTGGTCTGGTCTCGGCTCACGCGCGACGCGGAGCTCCAGCTCGAGCTCGCCCGTCGTCTGGAGCGCGGCACGAGCAAGCCTCCCGCTACGATCGTGGCCGAGAGCAGCTACCTGCCGGCGGCGCTGCTCCACAGCGGCGCGCCCCCTCCCAGCGGTCAGAGCCTGGTCGCCGCCGAGAAGGCCTATCTGGGAGCGGCGCGCGGGGGCAGCGTGCCAGCGATGCTCAGAGTGGTCGAGCTCCTCGACGGCCTCATGCCACCGCGCCTGGCCAGCCAGGCCTACTGGCTCCGCCAGGCAGCGGAGTCCGGTTCTCCCGAGGCGCTCTGGCGCTACGCGGTCATGCTCCACACCGGCGAGGGGGTGACGCGCGACGAGGCCGCCGCGCTCAGCCACTGCCGCAGCGCCGCGACCCAGGGCCACGTCGAAGCCATGTTCACCCTCGCGAGCTGGCTCGAGACGGGCTCAGGCACCAGCGAGCCCGATCCCGCCGAAGCTGCCCGCTGGTACCAAGCGGCCAGCGACGCCGGCCACCTGACCGCTTCCCTCGAGCTGAGCCGGCTGAAGCGCCGCTACCCTGACCTCATCATCTACACTCAACTCCACAGCACCAGTATCCTCATTGA
>CALDQK010000008.1 GCA_937911525.1 uncultured bacterium | reverse complement strand
CATCAGCCCCTGAAGATCCATCAGCCCCTGAAGATCCATCAGCCCCTGAAGATCCGTCAGCCCCTGAAGATCCGTCAGCCCCTGAAGATCCGTCAGCCACCGAGGATCCATGGGAAAGGGTCAGGTGGCTTCTTCAGAAGCTAACTCCTCTGGCTCTAGCACTTGCCGCATTCTCCCTGCTTGCCATGGGAGACCCCGAGCTGAGAGGGCTTCTTGTGGCGGGATCTGTGCCTGTCCTCTTGGCCGCGATTGCAGGGGTAGTGGCTCTTTCGAGTTCTTCTGAGTCACTGCGGGTTGGGGCCCAACTTGCCATGAGGCTGTTTGAGTCCGCGGAGGAGACGCCAGTAGAGTCAGCTCCTGCGAACGTCGCCTTGCAGGTAGCAGTCAGAATGCGAGAGCGCGCGGCCAGCGCACGAAAAGGGGCCAACGTAAAGCTGGTGTTCTTTGTCGCTTTCTCCCTTAGCGGAATCTCCATGCTTGTCTGGCTGTCAAGCACCTCCCAGGCGAGCCTCTTGAGGAAGGAGACTGACAAGGCTGCTGCAGCCCGAGAGGAGAATTCCAGGTTATTGGATTGGATCCAACGCGCTGAAGCTGAGCGGGTGGTTCAACAGCGGAGATACGTTGAGAGACTGCTCTTGCTCGAAACAAGGCTCGCTCTGGGGAGAGACAGCGCTGCTGTCGCTTCTGGCTCACTAGGATACCTTGTCCCGAAGGTGGTGCCCGAGGTTGAATCAGACCCCCCTCCACGATCACCCGACTGGGGCAAGCAGCGAGGCTCAGCTAACACCCTGCTGAGCCTGATTGGCGGCATAACATTGAGGGCGGGAGCCGTGGTTTTGGTGCTCTTCCTGCTGCAGGCCTTGGTAGGCATCTACCGTTACGACGTAAGGCTTGCCGCTTTGCTTGAGGCCCGAGCCGACGCCATCGAGTGGGCTACATTTAATGGATCTTGGGACGCCAAGACTTTGGCGGAGCTAGCACAGTCCCTGTCCCCCGACCATCTCGACTTTGGCCGAACGAAGGGTCCAACCTTCCGGGAGGGAATCGATCTTGTGGAGCAACTTCTGGGGCTGCGAGCCAAGGCCGCAGGCACTCCAGGGAATGGGTAGGCTATCCTGGCAACACTGTGCTCAAAGTTCAGTTGCTCTTCGATCGGAGGCGCTTGGCACGCCTCCGATCGTCTCTTGCCCTTCTTGCCTCGCCCAGAGCCTCAAGACAATTTGCTCGGTTTTCAAAGAGCTTCGGGTTTCGCTGGTCGAGCTCAATTGCAGAGGTGTAGTCCTCGACAGCGAGGGCGTAGTTCCTCAAGCTCTCGTGACTTACCGCTCGATTGTTCAAGGTATGGGTGTTCTTTGGGTCCAGCTCGAGCGACCTCGTGTAGTCTGCCAACGCCTCTTCCAGTCGGCCCAAATGGGCGAGCACCAAGCCTCGCATGCTCCAGGCGATTGGGTGCTGAGGGGCCACCCTAACCGCCTCAGTCAAGTCTTCTCTGGCCTTCGCTAGCTCCATGAGCTTGAGGAGCACCCCGCCTCGATCAATGAGGACATCTGCATTGCCTGGCTCCAAATCCAGCGCCCTGCTGAGATCGGAGAGGGCCCGCTCGTGATCCGCCGCGGCGGCATAGCACCGGCCCCGCATATGCCACGACTTCATGAATGTGGCGTCGACGGTTACAGCTTGGGTGAAAGCATGAACCGCGCCAGGTCGGTCGTTTGACAAGTATCGAGCAAACCCCAGGTTGTGCCAGATCCCAGCGTCCAATGGGTCGAGTTCAAGGGCAGCGGTTAGCTCCCGAATGGCCGCCGAGAGCTTCCCTTCCTGACCAAGCTGAACTGCGTATGCAGCTCGTCTTTGAGCTTCGCTCACTGGACCCCCTGGCTAGGGTATCTCAAGAAACACCGGGCAATGGTCCGACGCATGGCTTCTTTGGGTGACCCCGTCGAACCGCTCAAAGCGGAAGTCGATCTTCGCTGGATCCGAGTCGTCCTCGGTTACATAGAAGTTGGTCTTCCGTGGTCCAGGCTGACCGTCCGAGAGGACGCTCTTGAAGCCGATGCCCCGGCGCTCAATCCGAGGCACTACGCCAAAATCCTGGATTAGGCGCTTTAAGGCTGGCGACAGGAGCAAGTAGTCAATCTGACTCACTCGATTCTTGCTCTTCCACCAGTAGGTCCAGCGCTCCTCCTCTGGCAACTCACGCATTACGTCGTAGAGACCCGCGTCCCTGACCAGAGGCTTCACCCACGGGGAGTAGGGCTGGTCGTTCAGATCGCCGACGACCATGAAGAGCTCCGAATTGAACGCACTGCCGGCGAATCGCGACTTCACGATCCGCTTCACGGCCTCAGCTTGGCTTTTCCGCCGTTCGTTCGACTTCCTTGTGGCTGCCTTGATCTGGGCAGCCGTCTTGTTCTTACGATCGACGAACTTGCTCTTGAGGTGGTTGACGAACACGACAAGGCGGTAGCCATCCTCCAGATCGAGCTCCACCTCGAGGCAGTCGCGGCTGAAGACAAGGCCGCCCTTCTCGTCCCTGTCGTCTACGTGGCTCTTCGCGCTGAGGATCGGGCGATTGCTAAGCACTCCAACGTCGATCTGCCGAAAGTCACGTGAGTCGATCAACAAGGCTTCGCGATAGTGCCCGCCAAGGTAGTTCTCGTTGAAGGCACGCAGAGCAAGCAGGCTCTCCACCTCGCAGAAGAGTGCGACGTCAGGGAGTGTTCCGTCCTCCATGCCTAGCGAGGAGGCCAGAAGGCGAGTCTGGGTCTCGTTGTAGGGAACGAACGTCCCCGCCGTGTAGAGCGGAAGGAAGCCCCACTTGGGGCTGCTGTAGTAGCTCTTCCCACTTGCGTCGCCTGGATACCCTTGGCCCCACTTGTAGCGAAGGAAGAAGTTGTTGGCATTGAAGAAGGCGACGGTTGTTGGCACGGCTCACTCCGGTTGTAGAGAAGTGAGATGTAGTGGAGGACAACTGGATTGCGCAAGTTACTTGGCGGAGGACACAGCGGAGGTTACGCCATAGCCCCGGTATTCTTGGCACAGCCTAAGCGAGCAGACTGCAGGCTGATGGCAAACGACCCCTGCCAGTAAGGCCGCGGGGACAAGGGGATAAGTAGCCGAGTTGCTCAGACAGGTTGCGTGGTGCGGCTCCCTGCGAGACTATCTTGCCCATGTCATTCGAAGCGCCACAGGCCCTAACTTGCATCGAGTACAGAATGCGCATCGAGAAGGGCACGCGCAGGCCCTTTCTAGTAGGGGCTCAGGCAGGGGACGGCAAGCCTCAGCCATTCGTCATCAAGCTTCGCGACCGGCCGGAGATTAGCGGGCCGCAGGAGATTGCCAACGAGCTGCTCTGCGCAATCTTGGCTCGCAACGCAGGCCTCCCGGTCCCGGACTTCGCAATCTTGGAAGTAACCGAGGAATTCCTTGAGATTGTTCCAAGAGAGCACCGAGGTCTCTTCAAGGACTCGCTGGGAGCAAACTTCGGAACAGCCTTCGTTGCTGGTGCAATGGACTGGGAGCCCGGGAACTTGCGCCCCTCCCTCTACGCTGTCGCGGAGCAGATCCTTAGCTTCGACAGCGTCGCCTACAACACCGACCGTGCGAGGCCCGACAACCTGCTGTTCACGGGCGACAGTCTGTTGATGATTGATCACGAGCGATGCCTGAATGCTGCTGGGTTCAATCCGGTGCGCCTTGAGGAGAGGCCCATACCGTCCGCCAGGAACAACGTCTGCTTCCGCGCACTTCCTAGAGACCACGAAGTTACCTGGCTTCCTGGTGGCTTCCCGTTGGATGACGAACTGCTCGCAGCGGTCGTCAACGAGATTCCAGAAGGATGGTGGAACAGTCTCACGCCCGCGGAGGTTCTGAACTTCCTCCAAACTCGCAGGGACTCTCTTGTGGAAATCGCTCACATGATCCAATCTGCGCTCTGCTCATGATCCGCTACGAGTTCGCACCAATTCAGCTGTACCCAGACGCCAACACAGGCGACCGAATCACGGTTGGGCTTGCGCTGTGGGCCCCAACGCACAGGCAATTCGTGGTTTGGCTCAGCAGCAAGTCCAAGCGCGCAGCAGGCCTTCATTCAGATTTCTCCAGGGATAGATACACGGGGCTGAAGCTACATGTAGAGGCGCGAGCGCGCCTCGTGATGAAGGATCTCGGCCTGCATGACCTGGACACGATTTTCGAACATGATGCTACCTCGCACCTTGCCGGTCTTGGGCTGGAGGAACTGGTTGGAAGGGTCCTCAGCGACCCAGCAGGCTGCTTGCGGCTTGGGAAGTGCATGGCTGGCTTGGCGTCCTCGATAGAGGTTCGTTTCGAGCAGTTGAAGGAGGAGTTTGTAGGTCGGCACGAGGCGGTGGAGGAGAGAGTCGGAGTCAACAAGGACGAGGCCTTTCGGCGAGTCCAGCGAGCGCTTCACGCCGCAAATGTGACTATCAATGAAAACCAGCGGGTCAGGTCCAGATTGGACAGCTTCGTCTTCCCTGGCGCCTGGGAGAACGGCTGCCTTCAGGTTCTCGATACGCCTTCGTTTGATCTCAAGAACCCAAACAGCATCACGAAGAAGGGGAGGGAGATATGCGGGCTCCTGGGGAACCTAAGCCAGAACCCAGAGTTCCCGTTCAAGTACACCGCCGTCTATGCGACACCTCGCGACGTGGGCAAATTTCACACACGCGCGATCGACGAGGTGCGGACCATGATTAGCCGCTTGCCCTGCACGAGGGAATTGCTTCCCCTCGAGAGCGTTGACAGGCTGGTCGAGATGATCCGGCAGGACCTTGACCATCGCAGTTAGCTTCACGAGGCGGTCCTTCTGAGCTTCCCGAGCTGCCCTTGAGGTCGCCCATGATCCGGTCAGCTTGAGCGAGACCCGGAGGTTCACGCCCGCCGCGACGAGGGTCGCGAGTGCGCAACCGAAGGCGTGCGGGTGGACGCTGATCCCCTCCGCCCCCCTTCGCGGCAGGTCGCATGACGCGCGTGACCACCTGCGGTGCCAGTCGCGCTCCGCTTCGGGCCAGGAAGACCGCCCACCGGCCGCCTCGGTGCGCCCCTGCTCCAGGTAGGTAGAGGGAGCACCCGTGACGTCCCACCCTTCGCCCGCCTGACCATGAGCGTTCCCGTGCCAATTACGCATGTACGCACTCACCGTGCAGTGCGCTGCGATAGGCGGTCCTGCACCTGAGGTGTAGCTGAGAGGTGACTCTTCCCTCGTCCTTCTTGAATGCGAGTAGCGGTCCACGGACTCGCTCGTATGGAGCGTCGAGAGTTATGTCTTCCCTCTCGGCTTCCCAGGGTCGTTGGACGGGGATTCGCGCTACCCAAGGTCCATGGCCTCGCCGAACTTCACCTCCACTCAACTTCAACCTCTCCAGGCGCGAGTTCTCCAGGCCAGTCTTCAGCCATACACGCAGCGAAGGCGCTGCCCCCGAGTCGACGTCCCTCGGCTGCTCTCCTCCCCCACGACCAGCACCAACGGCTTGCAGGAGCACAACGCGCCCGCAGGGCACCGTTCGACGGGTCGGGCCAGAGCAGCGAAGGACCCAGGAGCTGACAAGGCCACGCGTGCCCTGCTTGCGGCGCGGGTCCGGTCACGAAGACGCCCTTGCTCCTGGAGATGCCGATGTCGACCACGCCCACCCGCTTGCAGGCCGCCAACCGCCTCGTCTTCCTGCTGAGGTGGGCTACCTCCGTTGATCCAGCGCTTCCGGTGTCCTGGGCCCGAGGTCGGGCTCTAGCGTGGTTACGGCGCGTTGGGCGCCTGTCGGGCTCTGGACTTCGCCCTCTCGAGCGCTTGCTGACGGCCTACCTCACCTTCGTCATGGTGGGTGAGGTGGCCCTGTGAGCTGTTCACGACGCCCCAAGCTGGGTCCTCACGGCCTTGAGTTCAACGCCGACACGTTCGTCTGCCGCGATGCGGATCTGTCCCCCCTGTCCGACCGAGAGCGCCTCAGGCGGCTTCGCTTCCTGGCGGAGGCGCTGGTTGAGGTATGGGTCGAGTCCGGTGGCCTGGAGGCACTGCGCGAGGAGGCGCGGAGCGCTCGCCTAGGGGCGGAACGACTCGCTTCGTCCTCGGAAGCCGACTATCGTCCGAAGCAGCCGGAAG
>CALDQK010000007.1 GCA_937911525.1 uncultured bacterium | reverse complement strand
CCCACGCGACCTCGGCTGCCAAGCAGCCGAGGCTGCTTGCCGTCCGGAGCGGGGTCGCCGGGGCCGGCGAAGCGGCCGCGGAGGGGGGTCGCGCGGCCGGGCTGTGGCGGGGGGGTTGGGCCGTGCCCTGGGCACGGTCCGGAAGGCGGTGGCGGAGCCCGAACTAAACCGTCGGCAGCGCCATGGGAGCGCGCTCGCTGGGCTCGCTCCAGCGGCCGTGATCCTTGATCAGCTGGACCAGGCGCGCCGGGGCCTCGTCCTCGGGGACGCTGCGGACGACGCACTCGCGGCCGACGTAGAGGTTCACCTTGCCAGGCTTCCAGCCCACGTAGCCGAAGTCGGCGTCGGCCATCTCGCCGGGGCCGTTCACGATGCAGCCCATGACCGCGATCTTGACGCCCTTGAGGTGGCTGGTCAGAGCCTGGATCTTGGCCGTGACCGGCTCGAGCTCGAACAGAGTGCGCCCGCAGCCGGGGCAGGAGATGTACTCCGTTTGGGTCGTGCGGCGCCGCGCGCCCTGCAGGACTCCGTAGCCGAGCTCGACGGCGCGCGCGGCGGAGCAGCCCTCGATCCGCACGGCGTCGCCGAGGCCGTCGATCAGGCTCCCGCCGAGGTCCGTCGCCGCGCGCAGCAAGCCGACCTCGTCGTCGCCGCCCTGGGTCACGAGCAGGATCGGCAGGTCGAGGCCCGCGCTGTCGAGGGCTGCGGCCAAGGCCCGGACCCAGGTCGTGGTGTAGCGCTCCTCGTCGCTGCGCAGGATCGAGGCCGCCAGGTGGCTGAGGCCTGTGTCCGCGGCTGCCTGGGCGAGGGAGCAGAGCTGTGTTGCGCACTCGCTGGGAGGCTGGCGCTGATCGGCCTCTAGCAGCAGGGTCAGCTCGTCGTGCGCAGCGACGTCCTTCGCGACCGCGGGCAGGGCAGCGGGGGTCAGGCCGGCGCAGCTGACGCGGTCGCAGGCGGCGAAGAGCTCGCGGCGGGCGGCTTCGTCCTGCCAGAGCGCGGGGCTCAGGCGCAGGGCGCGGCCGAGGCTGGCCTCGGCCAGGGGAGGCGCGAGCTCGGCCCAGGCGGCCCGGTCGGCTTGGTCCTCGAGGACGTAGTGCACCACCTCGAGCCGACGCTCGCCGACGTGGGCCTCGTCGCGCAGGCGGAGCAGCTCGGCCAGCTCGACGGAGGGGGCGCTGGGACGACCGGCGTCGACCTCGACGCGTAGCTCCTGGTCCTTGCCCAGGGCGGCGGAGGCGGGGCCCTGCTCGACCCGGCGGGTCGCGCGGCGGGCGAAGTCGAAGCTGGCCACCTGCTCGGTGAGCTTGGTCGCGCTCGCGGGGACCAGGGGCAGGTGGGGGCCGGCGACCTTCGCCAGGCGCTCGCCGACGGGCACCTCGGCGACGGGGTCCTCGGTCAGCGAGACGCGGATCGTGTCGCCGATCCCGTCGGCCAGGAGCGCGCCGATCCCGATCGCGCTCTTGATCCGGGCGTCGTCGCCGCCGCCGGCCTCGGTCACGCCCAGGTGGAAGGGGTAGTCCATTCCCTCGGCGGCCATGCGGGCTGCGAGGAGGCGGTAAGCCTGCACCATGACCTGGGTGTTGCTGGCCTTCATGGACAGGATCAGGTCGCGGTAGTCGTGCTGCTCGCAGATCCGCACGAACTCGAGCGCGCTCTCGACCATGCCCAGGGGCGAGTCGCCGTAGCGGTTCATGATCCGGTCGCTGAGCGAGCCGTGGTTGGTCCCGATCCGCATCGAGATCCCGCGCTCCTTGCAGCGTAGGACGAGCGGCGTGAAGGTCTTCTCGATCCGCTCCAGCTCGGCCTGATACTCGTCGTCGCTGTATTCCCGCACCGCGAAGCGCTTGGTGTCGGTGAAGTTGCCCGGGTTGATCCGGACCTTGTCGACGTGCTCGACCGCGAGCATGGCCAGCTTGGGAGAGAAGTGAATGTCGGCCACGATCGGGCGGCTGACCCCGCGCTCGGCCATGGCGGCCCGGATCTCGGGCAGCGCTTGCGCGTCCTTGAGCGTGGGGACCGTGACCCGGATCACCTCGCAGCCGACCTCGTCGAGGGCCTTGATCTGCTCGAGCGTCGCCGCGGCGTCCTTGGTGAAGGTCGTCGTCATGGACTGGACGCGGATCGGGTTGTCGCCGCCGACGGGGACTTCGCCGATCTTGACGACGCGAGTGGGGCGCCGACGCGGCGCAAAGCGGTTCGAGAGGTAGGGCAGATCGTCGCTATCGCTCATAGTGGCGGGATCTTAGGCGCCAGGCCTGACCTCGGCTACGCTCGGGACGGCGCCTTTACCCAGCAGAGAGGGAGGCCTGTGTCGAACGAGTCCCAGCCCAAGCCCGACCCCGAGCAGCAGCTCCAGTCCCAAGCACGGGTGGAGCGGGCCAAGCGCAGCCTGCGGATCGCCAAGCTGTGGGCCGTGATCCTGGGCCTCGGGCTCGGCTTGAAGCGCGCGACCGAGGGCGACCCGCGCCTGCTCTACGTGGCCGGGGCCCTGCTGGTGTGGCTCTCGATCAGCGAGTTCGTGATCGGACGACGACGGGGCGAGTGAGCGCTCAGTCCGACTCCAGGCTCCAATACCCCATTCCACCGGTGAACTCGAAGCTCTCGCGCTTCTCGTCGCCGCGGATCGGGTCGACGTAGACGACCTCGACCGTGACGGGGCGGTAGCGGCGGCGGAACACGAAGCCCAGGAAGCTGCTCTGAGGGTCGAAGGAGGTCAGCTCGATCCGGTCGGGGACCCCTGGCAGCTCGACCGGCCGCCGCCCCGTCGCGCGGATCGAGGCCCACTTGACCCGCTTGCGCTCGGCGTAGGCCTCGTCGCGATAGCGCTGCAAGAGCACCTCGCGCACCTGCTCGGGGCCCTCGTGGCGCAGGGCGCGCTCGCTCGCGAAGCCTGCGGCGAGGGAGAAGATCACCGCCGCCAGGCCGAAGATCCCCGAACACAGGGCGCGGCCCTTCGCCTCGAGCTTGCTCTCGCCCATCTTGAAGGCAGGGCGTGAATCGGGGTCGCCGGGTCGAAACATGCGCTCTTCTAGCGCGACCAGCGCACCACGCCCAGGCGGCGCTCGGCGAGCTGCTCGAGGCGCTCGCCCGTGGGAAGGCGCCCCACGCTGCGCCCGCGCTGGAAGGCCCGCGCTACGCGACGCGCCACGGCCCGCTCCCCGGGGCTCTGGCGCGAGACGATCGCGCCGGGGCGGCGGCGGCTCAGCTCCCTCAGCTCGGCTGCGGGGGCCGCGTCGGCTCGCTTGCGCGGCTGGAAGGCTCTCGCGATCCGCGCCGCGATCGCGCGCTCGCGCGGGTCGGGCTCTAGGAGCGAACCCAGCTCATGAGCGAAGAACAGCACCACCACACCCTCCGGAACGAGAGTAGCGGCGCGACTTCAGTCCCGCACGGGAGCGCGTGGGAAAGGATCGGTTCAGCGCAGATCGCGGGGGAGGACCCTGGCGGCACCCTGTGGGATCGGGCAGGTGTGCAGGTCCAGGGTCAGGTGCTGGTTGAACACGAAGTGCACGACCCCCTCGTGGTTGATCACGAAGGAGCGCCCGCCGCGGTTCATGAGCCCGATCGGGTTGGCGACCGCCATCCACTCGGCGCTGGGGGCCACGGCCGAAGCGCCGACCTCGAAGCGGTAGCCGTTCTTGACCCCCGAGGCGAGGTCGGGGTCGAGCAAGCCGGCGAGACCTAGCTGTCCCAAGGCGCCGAAGTCCTTGATCTTGTTGCCGTCCAAGTCGTCCCGGCGGAAGCGCGCCTGGGCCTTGGCGACCTCCTGGAGCGAGGCGATCGCGTCGCGCTCCATGGTCTGGCTGCGGGCCTCGCGCAAGGTCGGCAGGGAGGCCACGCTCGCCACCGCGACCACGACGCCCACCCCTGCGACGGCCAAACAGCCGCCCAGGAAGGCGAAGAGCATGTTCGGCAGCGCCCCCACGACCCGCTCGGCGGTGTCGGGGTCGAGCTCGAGGGGCTCGTCGAGCAGGTCATCCAGGGGCGGCGGGGGGCTGGCCTCGGTCACGGGCCCCATGGGACCCGCTGGGGCCGACTGGCGCAAGGGCCTGTGGGATCGAGACCTGCGATGGGCCATCGCCGGGATGTCGGATGGGCCATCTACCTTCTGCGTCGCTTTGGACCTACAGCCCCTGTGAGGAGAGCCATGCTCGTTGGAAAGGGAAGCTTGAGCTTCCGCGCGTTCGATATCACCGGCAAGAAGAAGGCCGTTCCGACCACGGAGCGGATCCTGGAGCGTCTGGACCAGTTCGCGTTCTCGGGGATCGAGACCACGGACGAGGGGATCCAGGTGGGATGGATCGGCCCCGATCACCTCTTCGACGGTGACTTCTCGCCGATCAAGGTCTTCCGCGGCCGCTACGCGATCTTCGCCTTCCGCGTCGACACCCGCCGCGTCCCCGGCGCCGTCCTGCAGGCCCACACCGCGGTCGCGATCCAGGACACGCTGGAGACCGAGGGCCTCGAGCGCCTGAGCGCCAGCCGCAAGCGCGAGCTCAGGCAGCAGATCAAGCGCGAGCTGCTCGCGGAGACGCCCCCCGCCCAGCGGGCCTACGGCGTGTTCTGGAACCTGCGCGCCCGCAAGGTCTACCTGCAGGCGACCAGCAAGACCGTCGTCGAGGCCTTCCGCTCGCTCTTCGAGCGGACCTTCGAGCTGAGCGTCGAGGTCCACGGCCCCGGCCTCGCGGCCGCGAGCTGGGCCAAGCACCACGACCGGCTGCAGGAGCTGCGCGAGGCGCGGCCCGTCAGCCTCGGTCTGATCACCCCCATGGAGCCGGCCCTCGCCGGCGCGATCTGAGAGGTAGAGCGTGAGCGACGATCTGGCCTTTGCGCTCGAGCGCAGCTTCCTGGCGACCGAGTTCCTGACCTGGCTGTGGTTCCGCTGTGAGGTCGAGGGCGGCACCTTCGACCTGCCCAGCGGCGGGATCAGCATGGCCCTCGAGGACTCGCTGACTATGGTCTCGTGGGAAGACGACGCCCTCAAGGCGACGATCAAGGGCGGCGCGCCCACCACGCGCCCCGAGACCGCCAACGCCCTGGCCGCGGGGCTGATGCTCCGCAAGGCCCGCTGGGTGGGGGCCCGCGCCGGCAAGGAGTGGCTGTTCACCCTCGACTCGGACACCCTCGATCTGCGCAGCATGAAGGTGATCGAGGCCGACCCCGATCCGGATCCCGAGGACGCCCTGGCCGACAAGCTGGCCGCGGGCGAGGAGCTGCGCCTCGCCGTGGACGAGCTCTACGAGCTCTTCCTGGAGCTCCGTCTCGCCGGCGACTGGAACCTCGAGACCCAGCGCCTGCGCGACTGGGTCAAGCAGAAGGTCGAGACGGCCCGCAAGCAGCTCCAGCCGGCCTAGGCCGCTCTCGAGAGACGCGAGGACGACCACGGGGCGGACGACTCTCCGTGGTCGTCTATCGTGTGGGCTCTTGGGCGAGGAGCTTCTTGATCTGCTCCCAGGGCAGAGCTCGGTTCCGCAGCTGGAGCGTGTGGCTGCTGTAGCCCTCAGCGTCGACGACGACTCGCTCGTGCAGCGCGAGGACCTCGTCGCCGTCGCGGGTGAAGTAGGTGCGCAGGAAGCCCCGCGCGGCTTCGAGCTGAAGCGGCTCCTGCCTCCAGCGGTGGAGCTTCCAGTGGCTGGAGTAATCGGCGAGCGCCGGACGCTCGAGGTAGCGCTCGTCGCCGAGCCGGAACTCGGCACGCCCCATCCACCAGCGCGAGCTCCCAAAGCCTCCCTCCTCGCTGTCCACGGAGGTACCGCTCAGCTTCTCACCGGCCCCGAGGCGAGCCGAGGTGGTGGCCGGCTCTGCTCGGGTCAGGAGCTCGGGGTCCAGCGGGCGCAGGGGGCGCACCAGCCGCGCGAAGGCCTGGAGCTGGGACAGCAGGACCTCCGGCCCCGTCGCGCTCCAGGTGATCAGCTGCTTCTTGCCGACCCAGGCCCTCGCGACCCGCACGACCGCCTCTCCTTCACGCTCTCCAGTCACGACCCACTCCCGGCGCTGCTTGCCCAGCTCGCGCTGCGAGCGCTCTACGGCCTCGCCCAGGTCAGCGCGCGCAGCCAGCTGAGCCGCGCTGAACAGCTCGGAGCGCTTGCCCGGGGGGCGCGGTCGGCTGGTGACGACGAAGCTCGAGCCGCGCGCCCCCTCGGCCCGGAGGACCTGCGACCTTCCGCCGAGCTCCTCGCGGGGCTTGGCGGGGAAGAGGGCCCCGAAGCCTCCAGCGCCGCTGACGTGCGGGATCCAGTCGGCCGCGGGCGAGGCAGCCCGCAGCTTGAAGCCGCCGCGAAACAGGATCCAGGCCATGTCCATGCCGGGCTGGCCGGGGGGGTAGGTCAGGCTCAGCTTGTAGAGCAGCCTCCCGACCGCGACGTATTGGACCCGTCGCTCGCGCTCGGGCTCGTAGTCGCTGGCGGCCAGGCGGTAGCGGGCGCGGAGGCCCCGGTGCGCGCCGAGCGTCGCCCGCTCGCTGGCCAGGACCTGCACTCCCTCGCGGGCTCCTTGGTATTCGTGGGCCTTCGCGACGGCGTGCTCTGCGTTGGGAGGCTCTCGCGAGAGGAGCTGCACCTCGAGGGAGCGCTCGACCTCGGCGTCCTCCTCTCCTTCCCGGTGGACGTAGTGGTAGTGGCGGCAGGGTCCGTTGCCGTAGCCGGCGTCCGAGCGGTATTCCTGAGCGCGCCCAGGGAAGCGCACCTCGCAGGCCAGCGCCTCTGAGGTGAGGTGGTGCTCCCGCTCGGGCTCCTTGGCCGAGGATCGGCTCGTCAGGAGCAGCAGGGCGCACAGGATCGGGATTCGCAGGCTCACGGGGCAATCCTCCTCCCCTCTGCACGAGGAAGGGCGGGGCCAGGTTCCACGGACGCGACGACCTGCGAGCTTCGGCGCGCTTCCGTTATCCTTCCGGCATGGCGGATAGCGACACGGCGGACAGCGAGAAGACGGTCGGCGCGGAAGGCGGGCAGCTCGCCTCACAGCTGCTCGAGGACGTCGGCAGCAAGAGCAAGGAGCGCTTCGCCGAGCGGCGCGAGATCCTCAGCTTTCCGGCCTATTTTCAGCAGGTCCTCGCGGACCCTCTCCTGCACACCCGCGACGTCGCCCACTACCTGCGCGACGTGTTCGACTTCTACGGGACGCGCGACGTCCAGGGTCAAACCGGCACCGTCCGCCGCTGGCGCCTCTTCGACGCCGACTACAACGGCGGCGTGACCCGGGTCATGGGGCAGGAGCGGCTCCAGGGCGAGGTCTACCAGCACCTCTGCTCGTTCTGCGAGCGGGGGCGCGTCGACAAGCTGCTCATGATCCACGGGCCCAACGGCACGGCCAAGTCGACCTTCGTCGAGTGCCTGATGGCCGCCCTCGAGGACTATTCGCAGCGGCCCGAGGGGGTGCTCTACCGCTTCAACTGGATCTTCAGCGACACCTTCGACCGGACTTCGCTCGGCTTCCACGAGAAGCCCGCCGGCCCCGAGGACGGGAGCCTCGCTCACCTCGACCCCAACGAGGTCAGCTTCAAGCTCGGCGACGAGCTCAAGGACCACCCGCTGCTCCTGATCCCCAAGGACGACCGGCTGCGGATCCTCACGGCGGCCTTCGAGCAGGCGGGCCAGCAGCCGCGCTTCCCCCACTTCCTCGTGCACGGCGACCTGTGCGCCAAGAACCGCGAGATCTACCGCGCGCTCAGCACCGCCTACGAGGGCGACTGGGAGCGGGTGATGCAGCACGTGCAGGTCGAGCGGATCACGGCCAGCGTGCGCTTCCGCAGCTGCTCGGTCGTGATCCAGCCCCAGCGCAACGTGGACGCCTCGGCCCGCCCGCTGAACCTCGAGAAGAGCTACCGGCTGCCGCCGATCCTCAACCAGTCCAACCTGCACGAACTCTCGGGCGACCTGATCGACGCCAACCGCGGGATCGTCGAGTACTCCGACTTCTTCAAGCGGCCCCTCGAGCTGAGCAAGTATCTGCTCACGACCAGCGAGAAGGGGGTGATCAACCTCCCCTCGGCGACCGCGTATCTGGACACGGTGTTCTTCGCGACCTGCAACGAGAAGAACCTGACCCTCTTCAAGCGCAACCCGGACTTCCCCTCCTTCAAGGGGCGCTTCGAGCTGATCCGCGCCCCCTACCTGCTCCGCTACAGCGAGGAAGAGGGGATCTACAAGGAGCACCTCAGCGCCCTGGCGCAGGGCAAGCCGATCGCGCCCCACGTGGGCCGGATCGTGGCCCTGTGGGCCGTGCTGACCCGCCTGCGCAAGCCCAACACGCGCCACTACAAGGGCGACGTGGCCGGCCTCGTCCAGCGCCTGACGCCCCTCGACAAGGCGCGCCTCTACGACACGGGCGACGCGCCCGAGGACTGGACCGACCAGGAGCGCAAGGAGCTGCTCGCGCACCTCGACCAGCTCGCGAGCGAGTTCGACAACGCCGAGGAGGAGTTCGAGGGCCTGATCGACGCCAACTACGAGGGTCGCCGCGGGGCGAGCCCGCGTGAGGTGTTCACGATCCTGCACGCCGCGGCCGACGACGAGGAGAGCCCCTGCTTCAGCCCCCTGGCCGTGCTCAAGGAGATTCGCCGCGTCTGCCAGGACACGAGCCTCTATGAGTTCCTCCGCCTCCCCAGCGAGAACGGCTACGGCGACGTCGAGCAGCTGACCGACCTCGCCGAGAGCGAGTACCGCCGGATCGTGCGCGACGAGGTGCACAGCGCCCTCTCGCTCGTCGAGGAGCGCGCCTACGAGCAGCTCTTCGAGGACTACTTCCGCCACGTCAAGGCCTTCGACGCGGGCGAGAAGGTGACCAACCGCGTGACCGGGCGCCCCCAGGACCCCTCCAAGGACCTGATGGAGAAGGTCGAGGGCCTGGTCAGCATTCAGGAGAAGCCCACCGAGTGGCGCAAGAACCTGATCATGCGGATCGCGGCCTGGGCGATCGATAACCCCGGCCAGCCGATCGACTACCGCGAGCTCTTCGGGGACATCCTCAACGCGCTCCGGCGCCGCTATCACCGCGAGCGGGAGGACGCGATCCTCCAAATGCAGACCCAGCTGCTCCGCTACGGCACCGACGAGTGGACCCGGGTCGACGAGGCCGACCAGGAGAAGATCCTGGCCGCCTTCCAGCGCCTCGAGGCCATGGGCTACAACGAGGCCAGCGCCAAGGAGGCCCTGGTCTACGTGCTCCGCCACCGCGAGGACGAGTAGCCGTGCGCCGCGCCGCCGGGATCTCCGCGCTGCTCGTGGTCGCCGCGCTGGCTGGCTGCGCCAGCGAGCCCACGGCCGAGGAGCTGGGCGGCGGCGCGCCGGTCGAGCACAGCGACGAGGCTCCGCCCGAGGCCCCGCGACCCGTCCAGCGCGTCCCAACCGGCCGCCGCGAGCGCGTCGTGGCCGAGGGCTCCGGCTGGCAGGTGACCACGACGGGGCGCCCGGTCGAGACCTTCGACTCGGCCGGCAAGCCCTCCACCAACTTCGCCCCGCGCGACGTGACCGCGCCGCCGCCGCGCAAGCGAATCCAGCCCGCCGACCCGGCCAGCCCCTGGGTCGCCGTCCCGGACGAGCAGGAGCCCGCGGACCCGCGCGAGGTGGCCGGCCCGCCCCGCCGGGGCGTGCGGGTCAAGGCCGTCGGCGTCGACCTCGTGCCGGGCCGCTGCGGGCCCGCGCCCGTCGCCCGCTACGGCCTCGACTGGAGCGAAGAAGAGGGGCCTCAGCCCGGGGCCGCGCCGGCCGCGGGCGACTCGACGGCCGAAGCCCGCGCCCGCCGCGTGCTCCCGCCGACCCGCCTCCCGCCGGTGCCGCCCAAGCCCGAGGAGCCCCTCGAGCTCGGGGTCGAGGAGCACCACGGGCCGACCGAGTCGCCCCGCTCCCCGACTTGGCTGCACGCCGAATAGCTCGCGACCTCACGCGCTCCGGCGCAAGCGTCCGCGTGAAGAGGGGCAGCGGGTCTTCACGCAGCCTTGGCGCGTTGATCATCAAGCGTTGTCGCGCTGCTTGAGACTGCTTGAGGTCCAGGTCCTACCGTCTCGCTGGAGAGAGGGAGGACCATGACCCCAACCGTTCCGCGTCACGCCAGCGAGCCCCCGGACGCTGCAAAGCCCAGCCCCAGCCCCACGGCCGGCACGAGTCAGCGCGCCCCCGTGGGCTGGTGCGGTCCCCACGAGCGCCTCTTCGACTCGATCTGCCATGTGTGCGACCAGCCGCCCTGCTGCTGCGACTGCCCGCCCTACCTGCCGCTCCTGATCGCGCCGGGCCCCTTCTTCGGCCGCTGACACGCGACGCGGCTCGGCTAGGCTGAGCCGCGTGGAAGAAGAGATCGCGCGCGACTTCGCCGCCCGAGCGCGCCGTTTCTGCGAGCTCTGCGAGCGGCCCCCGGCCGAACCCGAGCACGCCGCGCGCGAGCTGATCGCGGCCCTGGGCGGGCTCGTGGGAGCCGCCGCCGTGCTCCCCGAGCTCGAGCCCAGCGCCGAGCCCGACCCCGCGCGCGAGCCGCAGCCGAGCGCGCTCCCCGACTTCGGCGAGGCCGATCACTACCGCGTGGCCTTCGACCCCTACGAGGACGACGACCCGGTCATGGGCTCGCTGCGCGACGACCTGGGCGATATCTACGTCGACCTCCGGCTGGGCCTCGCGATCCTGGAGCGCGAGAGCGAGGACGCCGTCGCCGACGCCCTCTTCTGCTGGCGCTTCGGCTTCGAGTCCCACTGGGGCCAGCACGCCACGGGCGCCCTGCGCGCGCTCTACTGGATCGCGCGGAGCCGGTCTTGAGGATCCGCCTCAGTCGTGCCGCAGGGCCTCGATCGGGTGCAGGCGCGCGGCCTTCCAGGCGGGGTAGATCCCCGAGACCAGGCCCACGCAGCCGGAGAAGCCGAGCGCGATTCCGATCGCCCAGGCGGGGACGTGGATCGGCGGGAAGTCGACCCAGATCGTGATCGCCTCGCGCGCGAAGGCGCCCGCCAGGTAGCCGCCGAGGATCCCCGCGACACCGCCGAGCGCGCCGAGGGCGACGGCCTCGATCAGGAACTGGATCAGCACGTCGCGGTTCTTGGCGCCGAGCGCCTTGCGGATCCCGATCTCGCGGGTCCGCTCGGTGACCGAGACCAGCATGATGTTCATGATCCCGATCCCGCCCACGACCAGGGCCACCGACACGATCCCGATCAGGAGCCCCGTGATCATGAGGCTGACCTGCTGGAAGTTCTGCAGGAACTGGTCCTGGGTCATGATCTGAAAGTCGTCGGGCTGGCCGCGCTCCCGCTTGTGGCGCAGGCGGAGCAGCCAGCGGATCTGATCGACCGCGCTCTGGGTGTTGTCGGCGGTGCTCGACTGAGCGGCGAACACCACCCGCCGGCGAGTGTGCGAGCCGAACACGCGCATGCCGGTCGTGATCGGCATCAGCAGGATGTCGTCCTGGCTGTTGCCGAACACGGCGCCCTTCTTCTCGAGGAAGCCGATCACCTTGAGCGGCTGGCCGCGCACGCGCAGGGTGCGGCCCAAGAGGCGCTTGCGGGTCGTGTTGAGGTGCTTGACCAGCTCGTCGCCGAGGACGCACACCCGGGCGGCGTTCATGACCTCGGCCGGGGTGAAGAAGCGGCCCAGGTCCGCGTTGACGCTGCTCGTGATCCGGTAGTTGGGCGTCGTGCAGCGCACGTGGGTCGTGGTCTCCTCGCCTCCGTAGGTCACCACGACCCCGCCGCGATCAATGAAGGGCGCCACGACCTTGACCGCGCTGCAGCGCTCGCCCACCTCCTGGGCGTCCTCGTAGGTCAGCTTGATCCGGCCCAGCTTGCGCCCCTCGACGCCGGGCGGGCGCTGAGGCCACACCCAGATCGAGTTGCTGCCCAGGCTCTCGAACTGCTTGACCATGAAGTGGCTGGCGCCCTGCACGATCGAGACGACCGCGATCACGGCGCCGACCGCGATCACGATCCCGAGCGTCGTCAGCGCGCTGCGGAAGGGGTTGGCCTTGAGCTCGGCCAGCGCGATCTTGAGGTTCTCCCAGAGCACTACTTGGCGTCCGAGGCCACCGGCGCTTCGCTGCTGAGGGGCACGTCGGCGGGCAGGAGCTCGTCGTTGAGGTCGCCCTGGACCGACTCGCCGCCCTCGAGCTTGCCGAGCGTGCGGAAGGGACCGACCACGACCTCGGCGTCGGGCTCCAGGCCCGCCAGGATCTCGGCCTCGTCGTCGTCGCTCAGGCCGCGCTCGACCACGCGGGGCGCGATCTTGCCGTCCACGATCACGAACACCACGTCCAGCAGCGCCTCGGGTTGCTTCGAGTCGAGCAGCTCCTGGCCGGCGGCGGGGAGCTCGAGCGTCTCCGGCAGCTCGTCGCGCTGGCGCTGGAGCAGCGCCTGGAGCGGGACCTTGAGCGTCTCGGGCTTGCGGTGGGTCTCGATCGTGACGTTGGCCGACATGCCGGGGCGCAGGCGCTCCAGGCCCGGCTGATCCGGCTTCAGCAGCACGCGCACGGTGAAGGTCGAGACCTGCTCGCCCTGGGCCGTCTGGGCGCGGTAGCCGACGCTGTAGACCGCGCCCGTCAGCTCCTGGCTGCCGAGGGCGTTGACGCTGACCCGCGCCGGCTGACCGCGCTGGACCTCGACCACGTCGCCCTCGTCGACGTCGGTGTAGACGAGCAGGTGGCGCAGGTCGCTCACGATGTAGTGCGTCTCGCTGCCGGTCAGGCGCGCGACGAGGTCGCCCTGGTTGACTCCGCGCCCGGTGATCGTGCCGTCGATCGGGGAGCAGATCCGGGTCCGGCCCAGGTCGCGCCGGGCCTGCTCGAGGGCCAGCTCGCCGGCCCGCAGGTCCGCCTCGGCGCTCTTGAGCCGAGTCCTGGACACGACCAGGGTCTTCCTGGCCTCGGCTCGGCTGCGCTTCCAGGTGTCGATCTTGAACTGGAGCGTCTCGCGGGCCAGGTTCAGCTCCTCCTCCGCGATCCGGACGCTGATCGTGCTGACGCGGACCTCGCTGGCGGCGCTCTCGACGTCGGCCTCGCGCCCGATCCCCTCGTCGAGCATGCCCTGGTTGCGCCTGAGGTTGGCCTGGGCCGTCTCGAGCTGCGCGCGGGCGCGCTTGAGCGAGAGCTCGCTGCTGCGCACGCGCAGGCGGGCGTCGGTCACCTCGGAGGACTCCAGCTCCAGCTCCTTGTCCTTGCGCTCGGCCTCGGCCCGCTCGGCGCGCGCCTCGTCGAGGGCCGCCCTGCGGCGGGCCAGCTCCAGCTCGGCCTCCTTGACGTCCTCCTGGCGGTCGGTCGGGTCCAAGAGGAACACGACCTCGCCCTCCTTGACCTCGTCGCCGGTGTCCTTGAGCAGCTGCAGGACCTTGCCCTCGAAGGGCGCGCCGATCCCGACCTCGGAGCCGGCCTGGACCTGCCCCGGCGCCTCGACCTCGGTCACGATCGGGCCCTTGCGCGGGCGGACCGTCTCGACCCGCTTGCCCTTCCCGCCGCCGAAGAGCCCGCCGCCTCCGCCCTCCGGCGGAGCCTCGGCGGCCTCGCCGCTGCGCACGGCGCGACCGGCGCCGAGCGCGCCCAGCGCCAGCGAGGCGAGCACGAGCCCGGAGAAGATCAGATAGCGCGAGGTGGGGATCTGCATTTCAGCCCGCCTGGAAAGAGGCGCCCAGCTTGCCGAGCGCGCCGAGGCCGATCAGGAGCGCGCTGACGCCGGCGTAGAGGCCGCCCGAGAGCGCCAGGGCGCGCCCGCGGCGCAGCCCGCAGCTCCCGGCCAGGCCAGCGGCCAAGAGGACGTAGTAGTAGAGGACCGCCGGGCTGAGGCGGCTGAGGGCCGCCGTCAGGAGGGGCTGGCCGACGGGGTCGGCCAGGGCCGCCAGGCTGACGCTCGGCTGGGGGTTGCCGAGCAGGTAGCCGAAGCCCTCGCCCGCGTAGGCGAGCACGTTGGCGAGCGAGACGTAGCCCGCGACCGAGAGCGCGGTGGCGACCTCGAAGGGCTCCTTGGTCTCGCCCAGGAAGCGCGCCGCCAGGAAGAGCAGCCCGGCCACGAGCACCAGCCCGACCAGCCCGAGGAGGGGCGGGCCGAGGATCAGCCCGGCCTTGGTGAAGAAGATCCCGAAGCGGCGCCCCTTGGCGAGCATCTCGGCGACCTCGGGCTTCTCCATTTGCTTGCGCTGGGTCGGCGACATTTGGTCGAGCTGGCGCTCGAACTGCTTCGTCTGCCAGGCTTCATGGTCGATCCGCGCCAAGCTGACGCCGCCCACGAGAACGCCCAGGGCGGCCACCAGCAGCCAGGGCTGCCACCAGCCCCAGCTCAGGTCGTGCCGCTCGAAGGCCGCGAAGGGCGCCAGGAGGACGGCCACGACCCGCGCCCAGAAGCCCGTGGGCGCGTCGCTCAGGTCCTGCTCCTTGCGCGCCGGCGCGGGCGCCGCGGGGGGCACGAAGGGCTCGAGCGGGGTCGCCGCCGGCGGGGGCTCTTGCTGGGGCTCTTGCTGGGGCTCGTCGCTCACGGGCGGGATTCTACGGGGGGTCCGCAGCCCGGGCAGTGATGCCGAGGGCAGGGTGCCGAGTCTGGGCTGCTTTCGGGGCACGTCGGGTCCCCCAGTTGAGTCCGCGCCGGCGCGTGTTCTGCTGAGCCCATGGCCGACGACGCGCGACTCCTGAGCGACGACGAGGCCCGGCGTTGGCTGCTGCACGCCACCGGGCTCGCCGGAGCGCGCCAGCCCTTGAGCGGCCTCCTGGGCCGCCTGCGCTCGATCCAGCTCGATCCCCTCGACCCGATCGGCTGCAACGCCGACCTCGTGGCCATGGCGCGGACGCCCGCCCGCGAGGGCGAGCTCTTCAGCGAGCTCTGGGGCGGGCCGGCGCGCGCCTTCGAGCACTACGCCAAGGAGCGCTGCCTGCTCCCGGTCGAGGTGTTCCCTGCCTATCAGGCGCTCCTCGCCGAGCGCCCGCGCTACCGCCAGACCCGGCGCATGAAGCGCCTCAGTGAAGAGCAGCTCGACGCGGTGGAGGCCGAGGTCCGCGAGCGCGGCCCGGTCGCGGTCGCCGACCTCGGCGACCACGGGCGCGTGGACCCGATCATGTGGAGCACCTGGAAGGGGACGGGCAAGGCCGCCACCCTGGCCGCCGAGGTGCTCGTGCTCCGCTGTCGGCTGGTGGTGTGCGGGCGACGCGGCGGGCGCGACAAGATCGTGGACGTCCCCGAGCGAGCGCTCTCCGCCGGCGCGCCCGAGCCCGACCCGGTCCGGCGGCTGCTCTCCGACCGGGTCGCGGCGATGGGCCTCCTGCCGACCGCCTCCGGCCCCTGGTGGGGCGGGCTCGAGGAGGCGCGCCCCGACGCGATCGCGCGGGGTCTCGCCGAGGGCTGGCTGGAGCTGGTCGGGCTCGAGGGCAGCCGTCGCCGCTGGCTGGCCCCGGCCGGCTTCCGCGAGCGGACCCCCGCCGAGGCCGAAGGCGACGGGACGATGCGGATCCTGGGGCCCCTCGACCCGCTGCTCTGGGACCGCTGGCTGGTGAAGCGCGTGTTCGGCTTCGAATACGTGTGGGAGGTCTACAAGCCGGCCGAGAAGCGCCGCTGGGGCTGGTATGTCTGTCCGCTGCTCTACGGCGGGCGCCTGGTCGGCCGCTTCGAGGCGCGGCGCGCCGAGGAGGGGATCGACCTGCTCGACTTGTGGCCGGAGGAGGGCTTCGACCAGGGCGCCTTCGAGCAGGCGCTCGAGCTCCACGCCGAGCGCCTGCGCCGCTAGGCCTCGCTCAGGTGCCCGCGAGCGGGGGCGTCAGGACGTGGCGATTCAGGCAGGAAAGCAGGAAAAGAAGAAGGACAGGAAGGCTGCGGCAGCAAGGCAGGCGAAGACAGTCGCTCCAAGAGCGCACTGTGAAGTGAGGGGCCAGCGTCGGCGCAGGTCGGCGCCCCTGGCCGAGCTCTGCGCGCTGATCCGGCCCTTGCCCTTCGTTACGCGAGGCCGAGCTCGCAGGCCCTGCCGATTTCCTACCCTTCCTCCTTTCCTGCTTTCCCTCGTAAGACGCTCCGCCAAACCGCCTCCGAGGAGTCTTGTGCCCCTGGGAGGCCAGCTCCGAGTGTCAGAGCCGAAGAGGAGCGCAGGGACCCCGCAGCGCGACCGCCAGCTCCTCCCCTGGCGCCGCCTCGCCCAGCGCGCGCAGCTCGAGCTCCGGGGCGGCCTCCAGGCGCAGGACGAGGGTCGGCGTCAGCAACCCGTCCGGGCCCAGGCGCCGCACGCGCCGGACCACGCGTGCGCGCTGCTTGCCCTGGCCGAGCTGGAGCTGGTCGGCTCGGATCCAGAGCGCGCCCAGGTCGGGGTCGTCGCGCGTCAGCTCGACCTCGCCCAGGGCGCAGCGGGCGCGCTCCGGCGCGACCCGCTCCGCGGGCAGGACGCTGCCCAGCGCCAGCAGCTCGACGGTGCGGGCGTGGCGCGGGGCGGCCAGGACCTCGGCCACGGGGCCCTGGTCGCAGGGGGCGCCCGCGTCGAGGACCAACAGCTCCTCGGCCAGGTCGAGGGCGTCGCGCCGCTCGTGGGTCACGAGCACCAGCGCTGTCTCGCGCGCGGCCAACAGCTCGTTCAGGCGGCCGCCCAGCTCCCAGCGCAGGGGCGGGTCGAGGTGGGCGAAGGGCTCGTCGAGGAGGAGCAGGCGCGGCTCGGGGGCCAGCGCCCGCGCCAGGGCCAGGCGCTGCTGCTCGCCGCCCGAGAGCTCGCTCGGGAGCGCGTCCAGGCGCCCGCCGAGGCCGACCTCGTGGGCCAGGCGGCGCGCGGTCTCGCGCCGCTCGGCCTTGGTCCCGCGGGCGACCCAGCTCAGGGTCGCCTCGACGCTCTTGTGCGGCCACAGGGCCAGGTCCTGGAACACCAGCCCCACGCCGCGCTCCTCGGGCGGGGTCAGGGTCGCGCCGGCCGCGCTGGCGGTCTTGCCGTCCAGGCGGACTTCGCCGGCGGTGGGCGGGTGCAGGCCCGCCAGGACCCGCAGGAGCGTGGTCTTGCCCGCCCCCGAGGGGCCGAGCACCGCCAGGCGTCCGCGGGCGTCGAGGGCGAAGGACACGCCGCTCAGCACGCTCCGCTCGCCGCGGCGGACGCCGAGTTGGTCGACCTGGACGATCACGCGCGCCTCCGCGCCCAGAGGGCGAGTCCAGCCAGGGGCGGGAGCGGCCAGAGCACGACCCCCAGGAGCAGGGTGCACAGCCCCGCCAGCTCGCTGACCTCACCGTAGTGGGCCTGGTTGACCACGAACAGCGCGAGCACCTGCTGCCCCGGCGGCTCGACCACCGCCGTCGCGCTGTATTCGGTCACGGCCAGCACGTAGAGCAGCGCCCAGGCCGCCAGGAGGGTCGGCGCCAGCTGGGGCAGCCCGACCCCGAGCAGGGGGGAGCGGCCCGCGAGGCGCGCCGCCTCGAGGCGCTCCTCGCGCAGGCCGCGCGCCGCGACGGCGATCAGGACCAGGGCCAGGGGCGCGAAGCGGAGCAGGTGCGCCAGCACCAGGCAGCCCAGCCCGTCGAGGAGCGCGTAGGCCTTCAGCTGGGTCAGGCCGACCAGGACCAGCATTCCGACCAGGGGCGCGGGGGTCGCGACCGCGAGGGCGGCCAGGGCCGCGCCGGCGGCGAGGGTCAGCGCTCCGGCGCGACGGGCCCACCAGGCCAGGCCGAGGGCGAGCGCGACGCCGAGGGTCGCCGTCAGGACGCCGACCCACACGCTGCGCTCGGCGTCGGGGGCGCCGATCGTCCAGGCCTGCTCGAGCACGCCGCGCAGCCGGGCCAGCCCTTGCGGGACTCGGGCTCCGGGCGGGGCGGGGCGGTGGATCAGGCGCAGGGCCACGTCGAGCAGGGGCAGCCAGGCGCCTGGGGCGAGGGCCAGCAGGCAGCCCAGCCAGGCCGCGACCTGGGCGGGGCGCGAGAGCGGCCGCGTCGCGGGAGCGCTCCCGCCCAGGGCGCGGCGCCCCCAGGGCAGGAGCAGGATCCCACCCGCGCAGGCCGCCGCGGCCCCGAGCAGGGGCGCGCTGGCGCGCAGGGCCAGGAGCAGCGCGCGAGCGGTGTCGTGCTCCTTCTGGAAGGCGAAGTAGACCTGCTCGCTCTGGACCTTGATCCGCAGCAGCTGCGGGAGCGCGAACTCGACCAGCGCCAGGGCGGCCACGGCCAGGGCGCCCGCGCAGGCGGCCGGCAGGAGCGCGCGGGCCAGGAGGGCGCGCTCGCCGCGGAGGCCGCGGGCCAGGCGGGCCGCCTCGAGCTGGCTGGCCGGCAGGCGGCGCAGGGCCGCCCAGGCCGGGAAGAGCACGAGCGGGAACAGGCAGGCGCCGAGCAGGAGCGCGCCGGTCGGGACCGTGTAGACCAGGCTCGGCACGGTCACCGAGGGGCCCGGCGGCGGACGCCAGCCGAGCAGCAGGGGCACGCGCCCGCCGGGGCCGAACACGCCGCGCCAGGCGATCGTGGCCAGGTAGGGCGGCACGATCAGGGGCGTGACGCCCGCGACGAGGAGCAGGCGCCGGCCCGCCACGCGCCAGCGCTCGACGGCCAGGGCGTAGGGCAGGCCGAGGAGCAGCGCCACGATC
>CALDQK010000006.1 GCA_937911525.1 uncultured bacterium | reverse complement strand
GCTCCAGCGCCCGCTCGAGCCCAGGGCGTGGGCGTGGGCCGCCAGCGCGTCGGCCGTGCGCAGCTCGGCCACCCGGCGGGCCTCGTCGGCCTGGGCGCGCTGCTCCTCGGCAGTGGCCTGGGCCGCGCGCGCCAGCTCGGCCTGGCGCGCGGTGCGCTGCTCCTCGGCGCGGACCAGGGCCAGACCGATCGCGAGGCCGACCACGATCACGACCACGGCCGCCGCCAGGCCGTAGCGCTGCAGGCGCGCGACCTGGGCCGCGCGGGCCAGGTCGGCGCGCGCGCCCGCGATCCGGACGCGCAGGGGCTCGGCCTGCGCTGCCTCGAGGTGGCTGAGCTGGGCCTCGGCCAGGCCGAGGTCCCCGCAGCGCAGGGCGCACTGGGCGAAGGCCAGGCGCGCCCGCTCGCGCCCCGAGACGGCGGCCGCGTTCCCCTCCCAGAGCACGAGGGCCTGGCCGAAGCCGGCGATCGCCTCGCCGAAGTCGGCGTAGAGCTGATCGCGCTGGGCCTCGACGCCGCTCCCCTGGGTCGCGGCGGCGCTCGTCGCGTCCAGCTTGGCGGCGGCGGCCTCGCCGACGCGCAGGCTCTCGCGGTGGGTCAGGTAGGCCTCGAGGTCGTCGCGCAGCTCGACCGCGTGCTGGTAGCGATCCTGGGGGTCGCGCGCGCAGGCCTTGTGGCAGATCGCGCGCAGCTCCTCCGGCACGTCCTCGGGCAGGTCGGGCGGCTCGCTCCGCCAGGCCCGCAGGAGCACGCCCTTGATCGTCTTGGCCTGGTGCGGGGGGGAGCCGCGCAGCAGCTCGCACAGGATCCCGCCCAGGAGGTAGGTGTCGGTCCAGGGGCCGACGTCCTCGCCCTCGCCCGAGGCGAGCTCGGGCGGCATGTAGGCGGGGGTCCCGCAGGGGTTCGAGAGCGTCGACTTGTGGGGGATCGGCGAGGCGGGGTTGGGCTCGGGCGAGACGTCGAGGGCCAGGCCCCAGTCCATGAGGAGGACCTCGCCGAACTCGCCCAGCATCACGTTGGCCGGCTTGAGGTCGTTGTGAACGATCCCGCGGCTGTGGGCGAAGGCGACCGCGTTGGCGACCTGGATCAGGACCCGCAGGTGCTCGGGCAGCTCGTAGTCACGCGCGAGCTCCTGCAGCTCCGGCGTGCGCGGGCTGAGCAGGTCCGCCCAGGCCGTGCCCTCGACCAGCTTCATGGCCAGGACGGGCTCGCCGTTGGGCGCGTGCCCCAGCTCGTAGACCGGCACGATGTTGGGGTGGTCGAGCTTGCCCGTGACGATCGCCTCGGCCAGGAAGCGCTGCTGTCCGCTCTGGGTCGCCTGCTGCGGGTGGAGGCGCTTGAGCGCCACGTCGCGCTCGAGGCTCGTCTGGCGAGCCCGGTAGACCTCGCCCATGCCGCCGCGCCCGATCACCTCGAGCACCTGGAAGAGCGGCCCTGGCTCGCGCCCCGCCTCGAGGCGCTGCCCCTCGGCCGCCTCCTGGGCGGCCGCCATGTTGGTCGTGATCGTGGAGCTGGAGTCCTCGGGATCGGCCTCGAGCGACTCCGGCGAGAGGGTGCGGCTGTCGGGGGTCAGCGTGACGGCGCGCACGTCGACCAGGGGGTCGGCGACGGACGAGTCAGGGATCGCCCCCCAGCCGCCGACGCCGCTGAGGGTCAGCTGGTGCAGGTTCCCCGCCGAGATCGCGCGGTACTCGTCGGTCGGGCGCGCCCGCGGCTGATAGGTCCGGCTGGCGTCAGCCTCCTCGGCTGGCCCGCCCAGCTGGAGGGTCTCGCTCCACTGGTGGACCAGCGACGCCTCGAAGCTCTCGCTCGAGTCGCTCACGCGTCTCAGTCGAAGTCGTTCGGGTCGACGCCGAACTCCTCGAGGCGGGCCTGGAGGCGATCGATCAGGTCCTCCTTCTCGATCATGTCCTCCGTCACGAAGTTCAGCTCGCGCTCGCGCTCACCGAGCTCGGCGCGCGCGACGGCGAGGTCACGCTCCAGCTCGGCGATGCGCTGGGCGGCCATGCCGAGCTGCTCGTCGCGCAGGGCCTGCGCGGCGGCCTGCACGGCCTGGGGGTTCTGCTGCTGGGCGGCCTGGAGCGCGGCCCGCAGGCGACGGACCTCGTCCTCGAGGCGGGCGCGCTCGAAGGCGGCGCGGCCGATGTCCGCCGCGGCGCTCTTGGCGAGCAGGTCTGCGTGGGTCGACTCAACGCCGGCCGGGTGCTGCTGGACCGGGGGCGGCGGCGGCGGCGGCGGCGACGGAGCGCTGGGGGGTCCGACGGTGAGCGGCTC
>CALDQK010000005.1 GCA_937911525.1 uncultured bacterium | reverse complement strand
GCCAGCTTGCGCTCGCGGCGGCTCTTGCGGTGGCGGATCCGCGAGGCGTCCGAGGTCAGCTCGACGTAGCCCTGCTCGGTCTGCTTGAGGATCTTGCGCGCCGCCGAGCGGAAGGCCTTGTCGCTCGTCTGGAGGTCCTTCTCGTGGGTCTGGCCGGGTCGCCCGACCGCGCCGTGCTGGATCGTGCGCTTGCTCCCCTGGATCCGGATCCGCCAGAAGCGGTCGCCGCGGTCGCCCTCGTAGACGAACTCTCGCCAGGAGCGGCCCTGCCAGCTCTCCCGGACCAGCTCGTGATCGGTGGGGAGCACGAGGAAGTCCGTGACCAGGCTGATCAGGCGGCGCTCGTCGTCGTAGCCCCAGTAGCTCGGGTAGACCCCGTCGCCCCAGCCCGTGTTGAACGCGATCAGGGAGCCGTGCACGCCGTCGAGGTTGGCGCTGCCCCAGCCGCGTTGGTCGGCGGGCGGGCGAGCCAGCTCGTCGCGCAGGTCGCGGTTCGGCTCCGGGTCGAGCTCGCCCTGGGCGAAGGCCTCGGCGCAGGCGTCGGCCACGGCCTGGGCCTGGTCGGCGTCGACGATGCAGCCCACGCCGCTCTCGACGGCGTAGCCCGAGAAGCTGGCCCCGAGCAGGCGGGTGGGCTTGGTGTCGGGCACCTCGGCCAGGCGGAAGCCGGTGGCCTCTCCCTCGCCGAAGCGGACGCGCACCGCGGCCACGACCTGGCGGCCCTTGTGCTTGCCCTTGCGCAGGTGGCCGACCGAGAGCTCGACCGGGAACTGGCCGCGGGGGACCTTGCGCTCGAGGGCGCTGAAGCCGAAGCCGAGGCTGAAGGGGTCGCACACGACGAGGCGGTTGCTGGTCACGACGAGGCGCCCCACGCGGCGCCGCTCGACGGTGAACTCCTCGAAGCGCTCCCCCGAGACGAAGGCCCGGGCGATCGCTCCGAAGCGCTCGCCGCGGCGCATGGCCCGGGCGAGGGGGTCCTCGCTCATGGCGTCGCCTGGCTGAGGCGCTCGAACTCGCTCGGGTCGTGGGCGGAGAACACCGAGACCTCGTCGCCGTGGTCGCGGACCAGGCTGCGGAGGCGGGCCTGGTTGGCGAGGCGCGCCTCGTCGTCCATGGCCACGGCGCGCTGGAACACGGCCAGCCCCGGCGTGCAGAAGGGGTGGTGCGGGTTCATTTCGCCGGCGTGGAAGTAGGCGTCGCCGGCGTGGACCAGCCAACCCTGGGGCGTGTCGACCGCGACGGCGCAGTGGCCGCGGCTGTGACCGAAGAGGGGCAAGAGGAGCACCTCGGGCGGGAGGCCCTGGATCTGGCGGACCGCCTCGAAGCCGAACCAGCGCTCGCCCTCGGCGCGGTGGAGCACCCAGCGCGGGCGGTGAGCCCAGGTGATCGGGCGGTAGCGGCTGTGCTCGGCCAGGGTCTGGGGGTGCATGGCCGCCTGGAACTCGTCCACGTAGACGTGCACGCGGGCGCGGGGGAAGTCGGCCAGGCCGCCGACGTGGTCGACGTCGAGGTGGGTCAGCACGATGTGGCGCACGTCGGCGGGGTCGAGGCCGAGGCGGCGCAGCTGGCGGGCGGCGGGCTCGTCCTCGCCGAGGGAGGCGCCCAGCAGGCGCAGCTGGAGCCGGTGGCGCCGCCCGCGCGCGCCGAGGTCCTGCTCGCCGAAGCCCGCGTCGACGAGGATCAGCCCCTGCTCGGTCTCGACGACGAGGCAGTGGCAGACCAGGCGCGCCGCGACCCGCGGGGACTCGTTCCCGTTGACCAGGCGTCCGCCGGGCGGGCGGAGGGTGCCGCAGTTGAGGTGGTGCACGCGCAGAGCAGGCATCAGCGACTACGATCATAGTCTGCCCAAGGGAGGCTGGCCGCCGCGAGCGGCCACCACAGGAGAGATCGCTCGCCCGAGTCATGGACGACCTCCGCTTCGCCCACTACCTGGTTCGCTGCGGACGGCTGACGCGAGAGCAGGTCGACGGCTTGCGCGCGCGCCTGCCGGCGGACCAGCGCTTGGCGACGGCGCTGGTGGCCGAGGGCTACCTGACTCCGGACGAAGCGCGCGAGCTGTGGGCCGCGGCGGGCCAGGGCGCGACCCTGGCGAGCCCGCCCCCGCAGCCCTCCGAGGCGCCCGACGCGGGGGCCACCTGGGTCGACACCTCCCCCGCGCACGCCGCTCCGCGGGGCGAGACGACCCGCCTGGACGAGCCCTTCCAGCCCCAGCTCGACCCGGCGGCGACGCGCTGGAGCCAGGCCGACCCGGCGCCGCCGAGGCCGGGCGAGCGCTTCCAGGAGGGAGAGCTGGTCGCCGAGCGCTACCGGGTGGGGGTCCTGCTGGGGGCGGGCGGCATGGGGGCGGTCTACCGCGCTGTGGACGAGTCGAGCGGCCAGGCGGTGGCGCTCAAGCAGATCCTGCCCTCCCTCGCCGACGAGGCGATGCTGGCGCGCTTCGAGCGCGAGGCCCAGCTCGCCGCGCGGGTGGACAAGCAGGGCGGCGTGGTGCGCGTGCACGCCATCGGCGAGCACCGCCTGATCCCCTACTGCGTGATGGAGCTGGTCGAGGGGCGCGACCTCGAGCAGCTCCTGGCGAGCGAGGGCACGCTCGCGCCCGAGCGCCTGGCCCGGATCGTCCAGGCGGCGGCCGAGAGCCTGGCGCGCTGCCACGCGGCCGGAGTGGTGCACCGCGACGTCAAGCCCGCCAACTTGCTCCTCGACGAGCAGGAGCAGCCCAAGCTGGCGGACTTCGGCCTGGCCCGCGACGACACGCTGGAGCGCTTGACCGAGACGGGGGAGCTGCTGGGCACCCCGCTCTACATGGCGCCCGAGCAGATCGACTCGCCCAGCGAGGTCGACGCGCGGGCGGACGTCTACTCGCTCGGCGCGATCCTGTTCCGCGGCCTGACGGGGCGGCCGCCTTTCCAGGGCGAGGTCGCCGTGGTCGTGCGGGACGTGCTCCTCACGGACCCCCCGCGCCCGCGCAAGCTCGAGCCTCGCATCCCGGCGGAGCTGGAGGCGATCGTGCTGACGGCGCTCGCCAAGGAGCCGCGCGACCGCTACGCGAGCGCGAGCGCCTTGGCCGAGGACCTGGCCCGCTTTCGCGCGGGCGAGCCCGTCTCGGCCCACCCCCTCGGCGCGCTGGCGCGCTTCCGCCGCCGCTACGCGCGCGGCGAGCCGCGCGCGCTCGCTCTTGGGCGCGCGGTCCTGGGGCTCGCGCTCCTGCTCGGCGTCGGGCTGAGCGGCGGGGGCTTCCTCTGGGCGCGCGCCGCGGCCACGGCCTCTCTCGCGGCGCACCTCCGCTGGGAGCAAGAGGTGCTCGACCCCTTCGCCCTCGGCGAGGGCGAGGCCAGCCTCGAGCTGGCGGAGCTCGACGCGGCGCGGGCCCGCCTGGACCGCCTGCCGGACCTCCTGATCGGGGACGACGAGGCCCTGGCGACGACGCGCGCTCGCCTGGCGGCGCACCGGCGCCTGCTCGCGGCGCGCGCTGGCCAGGAGCCTGGGCCGCCGGGGGCAGACCCCACCGGGCGCCTGGTCGAGGCGATCTTGCTGGCCGAGCGCGCCGACGCGGCCCTGCGCGAGGGCAAGACGCGCCAGGCCGAGCGCGCCCGCCGCGCGGCCCTGCGCGAGCTGGAGCAGGCGGCGGGCTCCGAGCTGCTCCCGAGCAGCCTCGCCCGCGCGGGGCGCCTGCGTCTGGAGCTCGAGGTGGGCCCCAAGCTGGTGGCCCTGATCGCGCGCGCTCCGCGTGAGCCTCGCGACGAGCTGCGCGCCCAGCTGGCGGCCCTGGCCGAAGACGTCCAGCGGCTCGGCGCCGACCAGGCCGCGCTGGGAGCGCTCAAGTCGCGCGCGCTGGAGCACGCCGTGCCGGGCTGGCGAGCGGTGTTTCGGGAGGCGCGCGAGGGGCTCGCGCAGCGCGCCCGGGGCGCCGACGCGGTCAACGCCTTGCTGAGTCGGCTGGGGGTGGTCTTGCACACGGCCCCCGCCGTCGCGCCGGGGCCGCTGCTGCGCGCGGAGCTCGACGCGCTGATCACGGCGGCCGTCGAGGCGCTCGACCGCGCGCACAGCGCGGGCCGGGGAGGCTGGGAGGACTACCTCGAGACCCTGCGGCGCGTGGAGCAGGGCCTCTACTACGAGATCGACCGCACCCCTCGCCCGCGGGCCGACGTCTACGAGCGGCTGGAGTCCTTCGGGAAGGTCGCGACGCGGACGACCCTCGAGCACCCCTTGCTGGTGCTGCGCTGCATCGGCGACGACCGCGTGGCCGACTCGATCCGGACCCTGCTCCTGCAGGCGGCGCTCAGCTCGGGGGAGCGACTCCGCACGGTGGAGGCGCAGTGGGGCTGGGTCCTGGAGCGCCTGGCCGAGCTCGAGCGCTCACGACCGCGCAGCCGCGCGATCCGCTACGCGCGCCTCGTCGCGGCCCGGGTGCTGGACTGGAACGAGCTGGACCTGCGGCCCGAGCGGCGAGACCAGCTCCCCGCGCAGGAGGAGCTCGCGCAGCGCTACCTGCGGATCGCGCGGGAGGCCGCGACTGGGCGCGACGCGGAGGGCCCCCTGCTCGACGACCTGCGGCCTCGCTTCGCCGCGAACGCTGGGCTGCTCTGGGCCGGCGCGCTGAACGACCTGGCCCAGGCCTATCGCTCCCTGGAGCGGAACGAGGAGGCGCGCGCCTACGCCGAGCGCGTGCGCGGGGTGGTGCTCGAGGCGCTGCCCAACGTGCCCGCCCAGTACGTGGGGGGCGTGTTCAAGCAGGGCGGGGTCGCGCTGACCACGCTCTCGCAGCTCGCGAGCGACTCGGAGCGCGAGGCGCTGGCTGCCAAGCGGCGCGCGTGGCACCGCCGCGCGCAGGATCACCTCGGGCGCCTGGTCGAGCGGGCGCGGGCGGGGGTCGAGCCGCAGAGCAAGCTCTTCCTGATCGAGTGGATCCCGAGCCTGGCGCGGGCCTATCTGAACGAGGCCCTCGTGGCGGGCTACGAGCAGTCGGACTACGCCACCGCCGAGCGCCTGGCCGCGCGCTGCGTCCGCGAGGCGGGGGAGCTCTCGGGCTTGAAGCGCAACGGCGCGCTGTGGGAGGGGCTCGCCTTCCAGGCCTACGCCCTGCGGCGCCAGGGGAAGGTCGCCGAGGCCCGGGCCCTCCTCGCCGGGCGCCCCGAGGGCCTGGAGCGGAGCGTCGAGTTCGCGGCGCAGCGGATCGAGCTCGCGCTGGAGGTCGAGCGGCGCGACGAGGCGCGCGCCCTGCTGGAGGAGGCGCTGAAGCACCACCCCGGCGCGTCCCCCTTGCGCGACCTGGAGTCGCAGCTGGGCGGGGACTAGGGCCTGACCCCAGCTCCCAATCGTGCGCCAGTGAGGCTGTCGCGAAGCTTCGCCTGGGATTGACGACGCGAGAGCACAAGGACGATCGATTCACCGCAGAGACGCAGAGGACGCAGAGCTTCGCAGAGGCTTCGCGGTGCGAAACGTCCGGGACGACCTCGAAGCACGATTCTCGGCGAAAGCTCAGCGTTCTCCGCGTCTCTGCGGCTCAAACGACGCGCCCGACCCGCTCTCGCCACGCTTGTGGCGTGTTCCGAGGGAAGGCAGGAAGTTGCTAAGGACAGGAAATCGGCAGGGTCGGCGATCTCGGCCCTCGCGAAGCGAAGCCTCACTTCACAGCCAGCGCCACTCGAGCGACTGCCTTCGCCTGCCTGGCTGCCGCAGCCTTCCTGCCTTCCTCACTTCTTGCTTTCCTGCCTAAATCGCCACGTCCTGGCGCCCCCGCCTAGCGCGCCCGTGCCCGTGCCCGCCGACGCTAGGGGCGCTTGCGACCGGGCGGCTTCTTGCCCTTCGGCTTGCCGGGCGAGGACGACGTCCCTGGGCGGGACTTCTGGCCGGTCTGGCGCGCGCGGCTCTCCTCGGGGCTGAGCTTGGTCGGCGCGCGGGAGCCGCCGCGGGGCTTGTCTTGCTCGTCCTCGCCGGGCTTGCGCCGGCGGCCGCCGACCATCTCGGCGAGCTTGGCGGAGATCAGCTCCTGGAAGGCCTCGGAGCGGACGACGGCGGTGGCGGGGTCGCTCAGGCCGTCGCCCGTCAGGGCCGCGGTCTTGATCGCCTCGCGGTTGGCCATCTCCTTCTGGACCAGGCGCTGCATGGTCTCCGAGCGGGCGATCGCGGCGTCGACGGCGGGCTGGACCTGCTCCTGGATCAGGGCCTTGATCCGCTGCTCGAGGAAGCCCTGCTCGGCGAGGCGCTTGACCCGCTGGTCGACGTTCTTCTCGAACACCTCCTCGACCATCTCGGCGCGGACGGCGGAGGTGACCTTGCGGGCCAGCGTCTTCTGGTCGAGCAGCTCTCCCGAGCGCTCGTTGACGCGCTCGTCGATCCGGCGATCCACGACCTCGCCGGCGCCCTCGTCGTCGTCGATCTGCTCGACGAGAGCCTTCCTGAGCGCCTGCGAGGTCGAGAGCCCCTCCTCCAGCAGCCCGCGCACGCGCTCGCCCAGGGACTTGGAGCGGAGCAGCTTGCCCAGCTCCTCCTGGAGGCGCTTGGCGAAGCTCTCCTCCTGGGCCTGGTCGGCCCGCCGCGCGACCTCGTCGGCCAGCTTGCGCACCTTCTGCGCGAAGGGCTCTCCGCTCAGCGCGCCCTCGACGCTCTGCCGCGTCAGCTGGCGCTCCTGGGCGATCAAGCGCTCGAGCTCGGCCCGCGCCAGGCGCGCGACCTCCTCGGGGCGCGGCCCGGCGGCCAGCTGCTCCTGGAGCCGCTTCAGCTCCTGGCCCAGCCGGGCCTCGAGCTCGTCCAGCCGCGGCGAGAGGTCCTCGACCTCCACCGGCTCGGCGGCCGGCTGCTCGGCGGCGTAGTCCTGCGCGGCGCGGCGGGC
>CALDQK010000004.1 GCA_937911525.1 uncultured bacterium | reverse complement strand
CGCAAACTCGCGCGCAGAGGACATCGCGGAGGACGTCAAGGCCCAGCCGGAGCTCTCCGCCGCCACGCTCGCCGTCCTCAGCTACCCGCCCGAGATGCGCCCCTTCCGCGCGGTCCAGTCCGGCAAGCGCATCGAGCTCGAGGCCTGGCTGCGGGCCGACGCCGCCCGAGGCGAAGCCGGGGGCGGCTCGCGCCTCCCCTTCGCCCTCGGGGCCCTGGCCGTGGTGGCGCTCGCCGCTGGCCTGGCCCTGGCCGTTAGTCGCGAGCCACGCAGCTCGGCTGCGCCCTCGCCCGACTCCAGCGCGGCCGCCAGCCCGACCGAACGCGAAGCTCCTCCTGCTCCGCCGGCGCCGACGTCGACGCCAGGCGCACCGGCTCCCCTCGGCCAAGCGCAGCAGGCGCTCTTCGACCAGGCCGAGGCCGCGTTCCTCAGCGGCGACGACTCCGAGGTGCTGAAGCTCCTCGCCAGAGCCGAGCACCCGCGGCTGCGTTGCCTGCGCGCCTGGAGCCTGCTGGACCTGGGGCAGCAGGGCGAGGCCGAGCGACTGGCCGAGGAGGTGGCGCGCGCGTGGTCTGGCTACGGACCCCTGCGGCTGCTGCAGATCGTGCTGCGCTGCGCGCGCGGCCCGCTGACCGACTTCCAGCTGCGCGAGCTCCTGGACGACGCGCGGGGCGCGGGAGACGTGAGCGAGGTCGAGCTGCTGCGGACCTACGCTTGGTGCGGACGGCTGCTCCGCTCCCACGGAGTGCTCCTGCCCGAGCTGGAGGAGCGCCTACGTGAGCTCCTCGCTCAGCAACCCGGGGACCTCCGCTGCGCGGCCTACCTGATCAACCTGCGCGCCCCGCGCGAGGGCTGGCACACGCTGGAGGCTGAAGCTCTGGCGCTCCACGAGCGCTCCAACAAGCGCTGCGTGCTGGTGTGGCAGGTCCTGGCCAACAGCCGCCGCTTCGCCCCTTCGGCCGACAAGGTCCGCCAGGGGCTGCAGACCTGGCTCACGGGGGCCAAGGCCTGCGATGACGACCCCGTGCTCTTGCTCAACGCGGGGATCATGTTCGCCGCCCGCTCCTACGACGTGCCGCGCGCCCTGGCCCTCCTGCGCCAGGTGCGCGCCCGGGCCGAGCGGGACGGGCTCGACAGCTTGCAAATCCGCGCCGGCGGGGCCTACCTCGGCCACAAGCTGACCGAGGCGATCGACGCCTACCTGAACCCGCGCCCGAACCTGCGCCTCCCCGCTCGGCACCCCCAGGCTGAGCTGAAGGCCTGGCGGCGCGAGACCCAGGAGCTCTCGGCGAGCTTCGCCGAGGGCGTCACCGAGGACTTCCCCGGCAGCCTCAAGGCGCACGACATGACCGGCTTCCTGCTCCAGGACGCGCAGCGCTACGAGGAGGCCTACGCCTACACGCGCAAGACGGTCCAGCGCTGGCCGGGTGAGCCGAGCGTGCAATACCAGCACTACCTGAGCGCCTTCTACCTGGCGCGCCAGGCGCACCTCGCGGGCGAGCGCGCCCGCGCCAACGAGCTCCAGCGCGAGGCCAAGCGCTTCCTCGACAAATACAACGCGCTCAAGCAGGCCGAGCGCGAGTAGCGCCGCTCAGGCGCGGATCATGTGGACGTGGGGGATCCCGTCCTCGAGGTAGGGCTCGCCCACGGGCTCGAAGCCCAGCTCGCGGTAGAAGCGGTCCAGGTAGCGCTGAGCGCCGATCTGGATCGGCCCGGGCCAGCGGGCGCCGACCTCGGTGATCGCCCGCTCCATGAGCGCCTTGCCGTAGCCCTGGCCGCGGCCCTCGGGCGCGGTGATCACGCGCCCGATCGCGGGCTCGGGGTAGGCCAGGCCGGGCGCGAGCAGGCGCGCGTAGGCCAGGAGCTGCCCCTCACGCTCGCCGAACAGGTGCAGCGCGACCTTGTCGAGCCCGTCGGTGTCGCGGTAGGCGCACTCCTGCTCGACCACGAACACGCGGTAGCGCAGGTCGAGCAGGCCGTAGAGCTCGTCGAGCGTCAGCTCGGCGTAGGGGACGACGCGCCAGCTGAGCTCGGCCACGAGCTCAGTCTCCGCCGCGGAGCTTGTTGCTGGCCTCCTCGAGGAAGGCCCGCTCTTCGTCGCTCAGGCCGTGAATCCCGACCTGGCTGACCTTGGCCAGGATCTCGTCCATGCGCTCGCGCGTGGCGCGGTCGAGCTTGTCGCTCCCCCCGCTCGGCTCCTCGGGCTCGCTGGCGCGGCTGGGGAAGGGGATCGTGGGCGGCGGCGCCTGGCGCGTGTTGCGCCACCAGAGGCGGAAGCGGCGTCGGATCCTGCCGGTCAGGCGCTCGAAGCCGAGCTTGTGCAGCGCGAAGCCTATGGCTCCTCCTGCCGCGTGATAGGCGTTGCTCAGCCCGCCCAGGCCGCCGCCGTGGACGCGCAGGGCCGCCATGACGTCGCTCATGCCGAAGAAGATGAAGAGCACCAGGAGCGGGATCGCCTGGCCGAACACCGAGACCTCGCGCTTGGGCCAGCGGAAGAGGACGAAGCAGGCCAGGGCCCACACGCCGCCCGAGGCGCCGAACACGCGCGGGTCGATCCCGAAGCGCATCCACTGCATGTCGCGCAGCACCGGGGCGACCCCGCCCACGGCGATCCGGACCACCGACTCGAGGGTCGCGGGCGGCGGCGCGTCGCCCTTGGGCTCGCCGGCCTCGCGGCGCACGGTGCAGCCCTTGTTGGCCAGCCAGCGCGCGGCGGCTTCGCCGTCGATCGCGTAGCCGAGGCTGTCGACCCCGTCGCCTGCGCGGGACTTGGCGACCACCACCCCCAGCCAGCGCCCCTCGACGTCGACCAGGGGCCCGCCGCTGTTGCCCGGGTTGACCGTCGCGTCGAAGAGGATCTTCTGTTCAGCGGCCTGGTGGGCCGAGATCGTGCCGCGGGTCACGAGCAGGTCCGCGTTGCGCCCCGACACGACCCCGTAGCCGAGCGCGAACACGCTCTTGCCGAGGTTGACCTGCGAGCGCAGCGCGAGGGGGACCCCGCGCTGCTCGGTCTTGATCAGGGCCAGGTCGAGCTCCTTGTCGCGGGCGATCACCTCGCCCGTCGCACGGCGCTTGCCGGGCCCGACTTCGAGCGCGACCTCGTCGGCGTCGTCCACCACGTGGGCGTTGGTCACGATCAGCTGGTCGCTGACGTAGAAGCCCGTGCCCGAGGAGCCGCCGCCCGGGAGCGCCGGCACGGGGCTCTGCTCGCCGCCGGGGTAGATCACCGCGCTCGCGAGGCCCGCCGCCATGCCGCCCAGGAAGAAGATCCCGATCACGGTCAGGCCGCCGTAGCGCTCCTCGATCTCGCGTCCGCACCACCACACGAAGAGCAGCGTGGTCAGCATGTGGACCAGGTCGGCGTGGAAGAGCGACGCGGTGAGCAGGGTCCACACCCGGCCCTGAGCGAGGGCCTCGCGGCTGCACACGAAGTGGGTCGCGATCACGGGGGCCAGCGTCTTGGCCTGCCAGGCGAGGAACACCAGCACGCAGAGCAGGATCAGCAGCCGATAGCCGCGCAGCCAGGAGGGGGACTCGCTCGTGCTCCCCGGCGGCGGCGCGGCGCCGCCCATGTAGTCACGGTTGTGAAGCGCCATGGGCGAGAGTGTCCCCGTGCCGCGCCCCAACGGCAAGGGAGGCGGCGGGGGCCTCGAACCTGGTGACCCGTGCCCGTCCGTGCCCGAACTGGAAGGCTCGAGGAGCTGTCGCAATCAGCGATAGCTCCTTCGCGCTCCTGAGATGGAACGGGGAAAACTGGAAAACTGGAAGACGCGGTGGCAGCTCAGCGGAGCTGCCTTCTGCGAGTTTTGCAGTTCTCTCCGCTCAATCAGGCTATTGGGAGGGAGCTGTCGCTGCCAGCGACAGGCTGTCGAGAAACCTCGGGAGCGAGGAGGAGCTGTCGCTGATTGCGACAGCTCCTTCTGACCCGAGTGTGTGAAGAAGGAA
>CALDQK010000003.1 GCA_937911525.1 uncultured bacterium | reverse complement strand
CGCCCGTCAGGAGGACGTCGCCAAGCGCTAGCGAGGATCCGGGGAATTCTGGGGTGGGCAGGGAAACATCCCATGCGGTTGACGCCCGCCCCTCCAACTAGTAGTTTCCTCATACGTTTACGCGCCCTTCGGGTCGGCGAGGCCCTATGGATCCAGACCTAAACCGCGAAGTCCTCGACGTCCGCAAGGTCATCGAAAAGAGCACCAGCAAGGTCAGCCTCCGCGACCTTGAGAAGAAGGGCTTCCGGCAGGTCAAGGTCCTCCGGGCTGGTGACATCAACCAGCTGATCTTCAAGGCCGTTCAAAACGTGCTCGCCAAGCAGCCTCGCGGCGCTGGCATGAGCGACGAGGAGCGGCAGCAGGTCATCAAGGAGGCGCGCGCCGAGTTGGATCGCCAGCTCGCTGAGAAGCGCGCCCTGATGGCCCAGAGCCAGGAGCTCGAGCGCAAGCACGCCGAGATCAACCAGGCGCACCAGAACCTGCAGAGCAAGCTGGCCGAGGTCAACGCGCAGCTCGCCGCCGAGAAGCAGGCCTTCCTCCAAGAGAAGCAGAACTTCGCCCGCGACAAGCAAGCGCTCATGGAGCGCAGCCTCGAGGGGCAGCAGACGGCGGCTGCCAACTACGAGCAGCAGATCCAGGATCTGCGCGAGCGGCTGAGCCAGGCCGAGCAGCGCGCGAGCCAGGCCGAGAGCCAGGCTCGCGACGCGGTGCCCCGCGCCGAGCTCGAGGACCTGCGCAGCCGGCTGGCCCGCGCCGAGTCCGAGGCCCGCGACGGCGTCCCTCGCGCCGAGCTCGACGAGGCGCGCGAGCGCGCCGCCAAGGCCGAGGCTCGCGCCGAGCAGGCCGAGGCCAAGGCTCAGGACACGATCCCCCGCGAAGAGCACGAGCAGCTGCGCCGGCGCCTGAACACGCAGGTCGACGACCTCCAGGAGGACTGCGACCGCTACCGGCGCAAGATCGCCACCGTCGAGGAGGAGTTCGAGCAGCAGATCAAGAAGCTCAAGCGCGAGAAGGTCGAGCTCGAAGAGTCCGAGACCCGCAGCGCGAGCCGGATCAGCGGGCTCGAAGAAGAGGTCGAGCGGCTCAAGGCCGAGCTGACCGAGGCCCGCGAGGCCGCGCCCAAGGGCGGCAGCCCTGCCCACGACGCCGAGCTCCAGCGCATGCGCATGGAGATGGAGCAGAACCAGGCCCGCATGCAGGACATGATGGCCGGGATCGCCAACTCGCTCGTGGAGGCCCGCAAGACGGGCGGCGGCGGCGGCGGCGGCGGAGGGGACTTCGCCAGCCAGTTCGAGGCCCTGCAACGAAACATCACGTCCTCGATTCGCAAGGCGACCGGGGCTGGTAAGGATGACTTCGACCTCACCGCCGAGCAGGCGGCTGCGATCTTTGCGGCGCAGGACAACGTCGAGATGGAGACCAACATCACCGACGTGAAGGTCAAGGAACAGAAGGCGTCCGGCGTCAACTCGAAGCTTGCTAGACTGCGCAACCTTCGAAACCAGTAATCACCCCAAAACAAACGGGAATCAGGCAAGGGTATGACCGACAAGCCCAGCATCGACTTTGGCAGCGCTGCTGCTCCTCGAGCCGCCGCGAGCGGGCCGAAGCTGCGACCTGGCAAGGGCCTCGACGTGGGGACCGCTAACCTGCTCTCCGCGGTGCAGGACTATCAGGACAACGTCATCATCAAGGTCCAGCGCAACGCGTTCATCGACATCGAGCAGAACGACTTCACGCGCAACATGCTCACGAAGATGGGCGTGCAGTACGTGATCCTCAACAACAAGATGATCGTGATCGGCGACCCCGCGTTCGACCTCGCGAACATCTACAACCGTGAGACCCGCCGGCCCATGGCCGACGGCATGCTCTCGCCGAAGGAGGCCGACGCGCTTCCGATCGAGAAGCTGCTGATCGACCGCCTGCTCGGCCCTCCCGTCGTCCAGAACGAGGTCGTCTACTACTCGGTCCCCGCGGACCCGATCGACTTCGAGATGAACGTCGTCTACCACAAGGGCATCTTCAACGACCTGCTGCGCAAGCTCGGCTACCAGGCGAAGGACATCCTCGAGGGTCACTGCATCGTGTTCAGTGAGCTCGACGAGGACGACTTCACCGGGATCGGCATCTCCTGCGGCGGCGGTATGTTCAACATCTGCGTCTCCTACAAGACGCTGCCCGCCCTCAGCTTCGCGACCGCGCGCGGCGGCGACTGGATCGACCGCAACGTGGCCAAGGTGCTCGGCATCAAGGCCAGCCGCGCGACCGCGCTCAAGGAGAAGGGCGTCGACCTGCGCAACCCCCGCACCCGCGAGGAGCAGGCGATCGACCTCTACTACCGCGAGCTGATCCGCTACACGCTGAGCGAGATCAAGACCCGCTTCGAGACCAGCGAGAACATGCCGCAGTTCCCCGAGCCGATCGACATCGTGTTCGCCGGCGGCACCAGCAAGATCGGCGGCTTCATCGACGTCGTGCGCGACGAGTTCAGCCGCATGCAGTTCCCGATCCCCATCAAGGAGATCCGCCGCGCGGACGACCCGCTCACCTCGTGCGCCCGCGGCGCGCTGGTGGCCGCGGCCGCCGACCCCGAGAACCCCGAGGACTACTAACACCTCGGGCCTCTCGGCCTGAACGAACGCCGCTGGAGCCCGCTCCAGCGGCGTCTTCATTGGTTCTCAGCGGAGGAGGAGCTCCCTGGACGACGAGCTGCAGACCTGCTGGCGCGCCGCCGAAGCCGGCGACGCCGAAGCCCTCGCGCGGCTGATCGGGCTGGCGCGGCGCTCCGCGGACCCGAGCGAGCTGGCGCTGGCGCTGCTCCTGGTGGGGCCGCCGGGCGCTGAGTGGGACGAGGTCGTCGCCGCCCTCGACGCCGCCGGCTGCGACGAAGAGCTGGTCACGCGCGCCGAGCCGCTGGCGGCGCGCTGGCCGGCCGGCATGCGCCGCACGCCCCGCCCCTGGCTGGACGCGATCCTCGCAGGGGACTCCGCCCCGCAGCTCGCCCTCTGCGACTCGCTCTGGCAGATGTACACCGAGTTCGGCCCCGAGCGGGCGCGCGCCCTCGCCCAGAGCCCGGCGGCGCGCAACCTGACGCACCTCGACCTGGTCCACTCGCGGATCGGGGAGGAGGGCGCCCGCGCGCTGCTGACCTCGCCGCACCTGCCGCCTCCGCGGCGCCTGCGGCTGAGCCGCAACGCGGTGGGAGAGCTCGCGGTCGAGGAGCTCTGCGGGCGGCCCGAGCGCTACGCCGGACTGAGCGAGCTCGAGCTCGAGAGCACTCGCCTGAGCGACGAGGCCGCAGTCCGTCTCCTAGCCGCTGAGCACCTGAGCGGGCTGCGCTGGCTCTCGCTGGGCAAGAACCGCCACTCGGACGCCGTCGTCCACGCGCTGGTCTCTGCCGAGCACCTGTCTCAGCTCGAGCGGCTCCACCTGCACGAGAACCCGATCAGCGACCGCGCGGCCCGCGCGCTCGCGAGCTGCCCTCGCCTGGCAGGCCTACGCGAGCTGTGGCTCAACAGCACGGACGTGAACGACGCGGGCGGACGAGCCCTGGCGGAGTCGCCCCACCTGGGCGGAGTCGAGCGCCTCAAGCTGAACCACTGCGACATGCGCAGCCCCGGCGTCACCGCGGTCCTGTCTGCCTTCCCGCGCCTGCGAGAGGTCACGATCGACGCCCTCCAGGGAGGCGCCCCGGCCGTGGCCGCCCTCAGCGCGCGCCCCCCTGGATTGCGCAAGCTCTCCATGTGGCGCTCCGAGGTCAAGGGCGACGACCTGGCGCGCTTCGTCAGCTCGCCCGGCGCCGCCGAGCTGCGCGAGTGGAAGCTGTCGGGGATCACGCGGACCCTGAGCCTGGCCGAGGCCCTCGCTACGGCGACCTGCACCCAGCTCGAGGTCCTCCAGCTGCACAGCTGCGGCGTCGGCGCTCGGGTCGCGCAGGCGCTCGCGGACGCTCCCGCGCTGGCACGCTTGCGAGAGCTCGACCTGTGGAGCAACGCCCCCTCGGCGGGGATCGTGATGATCTTCGCCTCGCCCCACCTGGCCGGGCTGCGCAAGCTCAAGCTCTCGGGCTGCTCGCTCGGACCCAGCGGCGGGGCAGCCTTCGCCGCCTCCCGCCTCGAGCACCTCGAAGAGCTCGACCTCAACTCCTGCCGTCAGCCGCCCGAGGCCTTCTCCTCCCTCGTCGCCAACCCGGCCTTCGCTCGCCTGCGGAGCATCACACTCCACGGCAACCACGTCGACGACCGCACCCTGGCCCTGCTCAGCGAGTCCCTCCCCGCCCTGGAGCAGGTCTTCGCCAGCCAGGGCCGCTTCAGCGCCGCCGCGATCGAGGCGGCGCAGGCGGCGCGCCCTGGGTTGCGCGTCTGGGCGTGAGCGCGGCCCCTTCTCCTCCCGCGCGTCTGCGATACCGTTGGCCCGTGCGCTGGCTCGTGCTCCTGCTCTCGGTCCTCCTCTGCGCGAGTCCCCTCGCGGCCCAGAGCCTGAACCTGCCTCCGCCCCCGGCCGCTGACGCACCTGAGCCGGCGCCGGGCTACGTCGTCCTCGACGCCGGCTCGATCACGGTCGAGCACGTGCCCAACTCGGCGGGCACGGCGAAGCGCCTCAAGCGCCTCTTCGATCAGGCGCAGCTCGACGTCGAGGACGCCCTCGGGCTCGAGCTGCCCCGCCGCCCGCACGTCGTGGTCGCCTTCTCGGACGACGAGTTCGTCCGGCGTCACCGCCTGGCGACGGGCCACGACCCCGCCAGCGACTCGGTCCTGGCGATCGCCATGCCCGAGCGCAACCTCGTGATCGTGCGCGAGAGCGGGATCGTGGAGGGGAGCAACTCGGGCCTCGACGCGACCTTCCGGCACGAGCTGGCCCACCTCGCCCTGGGCACCCTCGAGCGCCAGCGCGGGGCCTACCTGCCGCGCTGGCTCAACGAGGGCTTGGCCGAGTTCGCCGCTGGCCGGCGCCCCACCGACGAAGAGCAGGCCGCGCTCTCCTCCTGGGCCAAGTTCGGCCAAATGCCCGAGCTGGCCCAGCTCAGCCGGTCCTTCCCGCGACACGGCCAGGCAGGGGCCCGGGCCTACCTGGTCTCGGCCGCCTTCGTAGCCTGGCTGCACTACCAGACGCCGGTCCCGCGCCTGACTCAGGCCCTGGCCCGGGCCGAGACCGACCAGGCCTTCGTGGCGCTCTATCGCATGACCAGCGCCGACGCCGAGACCGAGTGGAAGATGTCCCTCAGCGAGGGCCAGAGCACGATCAAGAGCCTGGTCTACTCCATGAACACCTGGTCGTTCATGGCCCTGCTCGCGATCGTGGCTGGCCTGCGGGCTTACTGGCAGCGCCGCCAGCTCAGCCTGCAGATCGCGGCCGAAGAGGCCGCCCAGGCCGAGCGCCTGCGGACCCTGTGGGCCAACACCTTCGCGCGCATGGAGGAGGACCCCGGCGCCCCGGTCTATTGCCCGGAGTGCCGGCAGTCCTTCCTCGAGCCCGACGCGCACGGGATCGGCTGCCCCGCCTGCGGAGCCCGCCCGGTCGAGTAGGAACCGAATCTCGTGCCCGGGGCCCGTGCCCGTGCCGGTCCGTGCCCGTAGAGCGAGGCATGGAGGCGCCGTCGCAGTCAGCGACACCTCCTTCGCGTTCCTGAGTTGGAACGGGGAAAACTCGAAAACTGGAAGGCGCGGTGGCTGCTCGGCGGAGTTGCCTTCTTCGAGTCTTCCCGTTTTCACCGGTCATTGTCTCGACAGAGAGGGAGCTCTCCTCTCGCGGCAGCTCCTTCGCGTTTCGGAGCTGTCGCCCGCGAGCTACCAGTCCGCCAGTTCGTCCCGGCGCGACGTGCGGGGGCGCGGGCGGCGGCGCCGATTGCGCTTCCGCTTGCGCTCCTCCACCGTCTTGCGCTCCTTGCGCACGCGCCGCTTCGCCTCGCGCTGGAGCTTGTGATAGCTCTCGTAGCGCTCCTCGCTCAGCTCGCCGCGCTCGAGCGCCGCGCGCACCCCGCACTCGGGCTCGCGCCAGTGGGCGCAGTCGCGATAGCGGCAGCGAGCCGCCAGGCGCTCGACCTCCGGGAAGGCCGCGCCCAGCCCCTCGTCGGCGTCCCACAGGCCCAGCTCGCGCATGCCGGGGGTGTCGATCAACACCCCGCCGCTGGGCGCCAGGAAGAGGTCACGCCGGGTGGTGGTGTGCCGCCCGCGGCCGTCTTGCTCGCGCACGCCGCCGGTCTCCTGCTCGTCCCAGCCGAGGAGCGCGTTGGTCAAGCTGGACTTGCCCACGCCGGACGAGCCGACGAAGGCCACGGTGCGCTCCGGCTGGAGCACGGCCGCGCGCAGCTCGTCCAGCCCCTGCCCGGTCCGAGCGCTGAGCGGGAACACGGCGGCCTCACCGACGGCGCCCGAGACCTCCGCCACCAGGGCAGCCAACTCCCCGGGGCGCTCCAGCCACAGGTCGGCCTTGTTGAGCGCCAGGACCGGCCGCGCCCCGCCGCCCGCGATCGCGGCCAGGTAGCGCTCGATCCGGCGCAGGTTGAGGTCGCCGTCGAGGCCGCTGACGAGCACGACCCAGTCGAGGTTCGCGCCCACGACCTGCAGCCGGGCCGCGCCGGGAGCGGCCCGCTGCATGAGCGAGGCGCGCGGGAGCCGGGCGCTGATCGCGAGTCGGCCGCCGCCGCCGTCGTCGCTGCGCAGCAGGACCCAGTCCCCTGGGACGGGGACGTCGCCGCGCACGTGCGAGGCGTAGCGCAGGCGACCGGAGAGGGCGGCGAAGCGCTCGCCGGTCGCGGTGATCACGTGATAGAGCTCGCGCTCCTGACGGAGCACACGAGCGGGTTGGTGGGAGTCGAGGTCGAGCTCGCGCTCGAGCTCGGGGCGAAGAGAGAGATAGGTGCGCCAGCCATAGGCGCGCAGCGGGTCGGACAAGGTTCGAGTCCTCGTGGAGGGGGCGGCGCGACGCGGGGTGCGCCGCCGCGGAGACGCGTCGGGGTAGGGAGCCAAGGCCCGGCGTGCGCGCGCTCCCTCGGACCCCGAGGGGGGTCGAAGCGGCGGGGACGCCGAGCGGGCAGCCGCTCGCGCTCTCCTGGACGAGGAGGGGGTGGTCTGGGCTCGCTCTTTAGCGAGGGCGCGCGGCGCGCTGAGCGCGGGCGCCGATCTGAGGATCCAGCTCAGAATCCAGCTCAGAATCCAGCTCAGAATCCAGCTCAGAATCCAGGCGGCGGCTGCTGTCGGTGGGGTTCTTCGAGACAGTCATTGGGCACCTCCTGGCGGCAGTCGCGGCGAATGGGACGTGCGCTGGACGGCTGGCGCAGGCGCGCCTGTCACACGATCTCCAGCGCTCCTAGTTCGGGGCCAGCGGCGCCTCGAGCGCAGCCCGCAGCGCGCCGGCTGGGTCCTCGTCGAAGCCGGACAGCTCGGGCACGCCCAGGTCGATCACGCGCACCGAGCTGCGCGGAGGGAGCATTCCGCCGCGTCCGTCGGGCTGCTCGAGGACCTCGAGGCGGAGCAGGGCTAGCTGTAGGGTCTCCGCGTCCAGCGAGCAGGCCTGCAGGGGCATGCCGCGCGCGTCGTTCGAGGCGACCCCCAGTCGCACCTCGCGCAAGAGCTGCCCGCCCAGGTAGGGATCCCAGATCCGCACGCTGGTGCTCGCGCTCACGACCCGCCCGTCGGGCAGGAGCGCGCAGAACACGACCGGACCCTGGTGAGCCCGCCAGCGCCGGAGCTGCTGGCCCTGCTCGCCCCACAGAATCAGCTCGCCCTGCGTGCTGCCGGCCAGGAAGATCAAGCCCTCTTCGCTCGAGTCCGGCACCCGCCTGCGCTGCAGGTCGCAAGAGCGCAGGCCGACGCCGAGCCAGGCCTGGCGGCTGGGGGGGCTCCAGCCGACCTTCTGCGTCCACCACTCGTCCCGACCTGCTTCAGGCGGGTCGCCTGGCTCCAGCCAGCGACCGAGGTCCTGACCCGCCCCTGACTGGCGGCGGGCCCGGATCCGCCCCTCTTGCCCCAGGAGGTGGAAGCCCGCCCCGAGCAGGCGCGCTTGCGCGCCCACCTCCCAGTGCGCGAGCGAGCCTTCCCCTCCGACCGTGACCAGTCGATCACCCAGCCAGGCGGCGTCGCTGACGGTAGCTGCGTGCCAGGCCAGCCGCGCCAGCGGCTCTCCTCCCGGCACCGAGTAGACCTCCGAGTCGCTCAGCCCAGGCCGCTGAAAGCGCTCGGTCGCCAGGAGCAGCCGGCGGCCGTCCTCGCTGAAGCGCGGCACCCCGGCCAGGGCCTGGGGTCGCCCGATGCGGTCGCGATCGGGCGAATCGAGCGGAGGGGAGGGGCGGGTGACCCGCAGCAGCCGGCGCTTGGCTTCGAGGTCGTAGACGTCGACCCGCCCTGGCATTCGGATGCCGCGGTTGGCGTCCTGCCAGGGCTGAACCGTGCAGGCCAGGCGCTCGCCGTCGCGCGTGAGGTCGAGGCCGACCAGGATCGGCGGCAGCTGATTGGGCGGGTCGCTGGGGTCGCTGAGCGGGATCAGGAGCGGCTGCTGCGCATCGCGCCGGCGCACCTCGAGGGCGACCTGCCGCCAGCTGCGATAGGCCAAGCGACCGCCAGCGAAGGCCAGGACCGGGTTGTCGAAGCGCCCCAGCCCAGCCGCGTAGCGCTCGCGCTCTGGCAGACGCCAGCGGCGAAAGGCGCTGTCGCAGGTGGTCAGCAGGCCGCTCCCCTGCTCGACGAAGTCGAGGGTCTCGACGTCGCCCTCGCCCACGTCGAGCACGGCGACCGACTCCAGGCGCTCGTTCCAGACCCGGACCACGCCGTTCTCGAACCCGATCGCGAGCAGGCTGCCGAACTCGTCCTTCCAGAGGGCCCCGACCGTGGCGGCGCCGCGCGGCTCGCGGTCGATGTAGCTGCGCAGGCGCCCGCCCCGCGGGCCCGTGACCAGCGACCAGGCGATCACGCTCCCGTCGCCGCCGGCGGTCAGGATCGCGACGTCTGCCTGGCGGTTGCTCCCAAAGGAGCCGGGCTCGACGAAGGCGCAGAAGGTCGTCGCCCCCCGCGTGAGGTCGGCGTGCGGGGTCCAGCGCGCGAGCATTTCGCCCGTCTGAAAGTCGCTCACGATCAAGGTCGAGTCGTCGTAGCCCACTCCGAGCAGCTTGCGCTTTCCGCCTCCTCCCTCCTGGAAGGTCGCCGCCTCGGCGGTCGCTCCCTGACGAAAGCGCTTGGACTGGAGCACGCGTCCGTCCTCGAGGCGAAAGGCGCTCAGCTCGCCGTAGAGCGAGCCCAAGAGCACGCCCTCGGAGGGCAGGAAGGTCCAGGACCCCTCGTCGAGGTGGGGGACCTGGCTGGGCTCACGACCCAGCTGGCGAGCCACCTCGGCCCGCGTCGTGCGCCAGCGCTCGTGCAGCTGGGAGCCGCGCAGCTCGTAGAGGAGGACTTGCCAGCCTTCGCCGCTCCTGGGCCGAATCCCGACCGCGACCTGATCTCCCTGGTCGTTCAGGCAGCAGAAGCAGGCCACCCAGCTCGGCAGCTCGAACTCCTGGCGGACGACCTCGCGGTAGCCGGCTCCCTGCGGGTCGTAGAGGCGCAGCCCCATGCCCGCGCGCAGGGCAGCGATCCGGCCCGTAGACGCCGCGTCACAGTAGGCGTTCCAGGCGTGCTGCGGGGGGAGCAGCTCGCCCAGCACGCCGGCGCCGCCGTAGGCCACCAGCGCCTCGCGCGCCCCCCGCAGGCAGGCCTCCGCCAGGTAGCGATCCTCGACCTGCTGCGGGTCGCGCGCGAGCGCCTTGAGCCGCTCGCGCCCCCTGCGGAAGTGCTGCAGCGCCTCGACCGGGCTGCCTTGCGCCATGCTGGAGTAGCCCTGCTGCAGGGTCCCGCGCACCTCGAGCGCGAGCCCGTCGGCCACCGCCTGGCTGCGCGCGCGCTCAGCGATCTCTTGAGCCTGCTCCGCCTTGGCGCGCTCCTGCTGCGCGTCGTCGCGCGCCCGCTGCGCCTGGATCCGCGCCTCGTCGGCGGCGTCCCGCTCGCGCTGGGCCTGCGCGCGCTGGAGGTTCGCGTAGAAGGCGCCCGCCCCGAGCGCGAGGAACACCACCGCGAGCAGCGCGCCGAGGCCGCGGGTGGCCTTCTTGTTGCGGCGCGCGCGCCGGCTGAGCCGGCCCACGAAGCCCACCGGGCGCGCCTGGATCGGCTCCCCCGCGAGGTAGCTGCGCAGGTCGTCGCCGAGCTCCTTGGCGGACGAGTAGCGCTGCTCGAGGTCCTTCTCGAGGCACTTGAGCACGATCGTCTCGAGGTCGGCGTCGACCTGGGGCCGCAGCTTGCGCAGCGGCTCGGGGTCCTCCTTGAGGACCTTGT
>CALDQK010000002.1 GCA_937911525.1 uncultured bacterium | reverse complement strand
GAGAGCGAGCCCGCCAAGAGCGAGCCCGCCGAGAGCGAGCCCGCCGAGCCAGCGCCCGCGCCCAAGGCGGCGCCCGCCGCGCCCGCCCACGAGGCGCGCGCCCCGGGCGAGACGCTGCCGGCGGGGCCGGCCGTGCGGCGCCTGGCGCGCCTGCTCGGCGTCGACCTCGAGCGCGTCTCGGGCAGCGGCCAGCGCGGGCGGATCAGCGTCGACGACGTGCACGCCTACCTCAAGCAGATGGGGGCGAGCGCGGGCGGCGGCGGCGGGCGCGCGGCGCTCCCGGGGATGCCCGACTTCGCCAAGTTCGGCGCGGTGCGCTCCGAGAAGATCAGCACCTTCCGCAAGCGCACCGCCGAGGCCATGGACCGCTCGTGGAGCAACCTGCCCCACGTGACCAACTTCGACGAGGCGGACACGAGCGACCTCGAGGCGGGGCGCAAGGCCTTCCGGCGGGCCAACCCCGAGGGGCCCAAGGTCACGATGACCGTCCTGATCGCCAAGGCCTGCGCCGTGGCGCTCAAGCAGCACCCTGCGATCAACAGCAGCGTCGACTTCAACGCGGGCGTCCAGCACTTCAAGGACTACGTCCACGTGGGGATCGCGGTCGACACCGACTACGGCCTGCTGGTGCCGGTGCTCAAGGACGTGGACCGAAAGCCCGTCGTTCAGCTGGCGGACGAGCTGACCGACCTCGCGCTGCGGACCCGCGACAAGCAGGTCAAGCCCGAGGAGCTCAAGGGCGCGAGCTTCACGATCAGCAACCTGGGCGGGATCGGCGGGACCGGCTTCACCCCGATCATCAACTGGCCCCAGGTCGCGATCCTGGGCGTGGCCCGCAGCCAGCAGCGCTACGTGCCCGGCCCCGACGGCGCGCCCGTGTTCCGCTCCTTCACGCCGCTCTGCCTCAGCTACGACCACCGCGTGGTCGACGGGGCGCTGGCGGCCCGCTTCCTGAGCACTCTCCGCGGGCTGCTCGAGGACCCGACCCGGCTCCTGTTCGAGGTCTGATTGGCCTGCGTCCGACGGGACCCTGAGGGGTGGGTCGCCGAGAGCTCAGCGCCCGGCGACGCGCCCCGCTACCGCTTCAGCCGTCCGCAGACGGCTGGGGTCAAGCTGCAGGCGGTCGGGCGCTCCCTGCTCTGGGCGATCCCGATCGGGCTCGCCCTGGTGTTCGGAGGCCAGTGGCTCGCAGGGCAACTGGGCCTGGGTCAGGTCTTGGGACCCAGCCGGGTCGAGGACAGCATCATGGCCCTCGGCATCCTGGTGGTGTGCGTCGCCCCCTTGCCGGGTGATCGCTGGATGCGGGCGCGCTACGGCGATCAGATCCTCTCGCGCGATGGCCTGCACGACCTGAGCGGGCAGATCGCGATCCCGCGCGAGCGGATCGAGGGCTGGGAGCGGAGCGAGCACGGGCTGGAGCTGCGGATCGCGGCCGACCCGCTCAGCCGTTGGCTGCGCCCCTTCGTGCTGTTGCCGGCCGACAGCGACGAGGAGCGCCAGTTGGCCGAGGCGCTGCTGCGCGGCGAGGAGCCGTCCCCCTAGAAGTGCCCCACCCGGGTGACCTCGACGGTCTCGACGCAGACCATCACGCTGTGCTTGGGCATCACCTCTTGCCGCAGATACTCGAGCAGGGCCTCCAGCAGCCCGGGCTGAACGACGAACTCGATGCGGGCGCACTCGACCTGGTCGGCGCCTTCGCCGGCGACGGTCGTGCGGCTGGCGCCCCGGCAGGGGATCGAGGTGTAGCCGCTGACGCCGAGGCGGAGGAACTCTCCCTCGAGCTGCTCCTCGAGGGTGCGCTCGCAGACGACCGTCAGGCGGCGGATCGGCGCCAGGCCGCGTCGCCGCGCGGCGAGGTCGTGCTCTGAGAGCCCGTGGTGCATGTCCAGGCCGTCGATCTCGAGGGTTCGGCCCGCCTGCTCGAACTCCCGCCGCAGCGCGTGCAGCTTCTCCATCACGGTGTGGTCGACGAGGCGAGTGCGGGCCAGGTCGACGATCACGTGCTTGCCCTCGCTGACGCCGGCCTGCTCGATCCGGCG
>CALDQK010000001.1 GCA_937911525.1 uncultured bacterium | reverse complement strand
GCTCGCCCGCCGCTCGGTAGCGCTCGAAGAGCAAGCGGGCCAGGGCGACCTGCGCCTTGGACTGCTTCGCCGCGCAGGCCGTCCGCAGCCAGCGCTCGCCGCGCTCCTCGTGTCCGAGCTCCAGCAAGAACTCGCCCAGGGTCGCCTGCGCGTAGCGGTGCTCACGCTGCGCCGCGCGCTCGAGCCAGGTCAGCCCGGCGTCGATCGCGCCGCGCAGGTAGAGCGCGCGTCCGTAGTGGTAGCTCCCCTGCAGGTCGCCGCGCTCGGCGGCCTGGCGGTAGCACTCTTCGGCCACGTCTGCGTTGCGCGGCACCCCCGGCGCGCCCTTGTAGAGCCGGCCGAGCTGGAGCCAGGCCGGCAGATAACCTTGCTGCGCGGACTGGCGCAGGAGCGCGATCCCCTCCGCCACGCGCCCGTGCTTCTGGACCAGATCCAGCCCGTGGCGCAGCTGAGCGCGCGGCTCGCCAGCCTCAGCCGCGCGGGCCAGCCAGCGCGCGGCGGCGGCGCGGTCGACCTCCTCGATCCCGCCCGTCTCGAGGGCTCGCCCCCACAGGAACATGCCCGCCGGGTTGCCCCGCTTGGCCGCGCGGCGGAACCACTCCTGCGCCAGGAGCTGGTCTGCGCCCGTGGGCTGCCCGCTCTCGAGGTGCTCGCCCAGCTCGACCATGGACTCGGCGTCCCCCGCCTCGGCCGCCAGGCGCAGCCAGCGCGCGGGCTCGCGGGTCGGCCCCGAGTCGTGGGCCATCCAGCGCATGGCGCGCACGTCGCCGGCCAGGCCTGCGGCGGCGAAGGTCTCGCGGGCGGCCTCCAGCTCGCCCGCCGCGAGCAGGGCCTGGGCCCGCGCGTAGGTCGGCGCTTGGCTGGCCTGGGCGGTGGGCGTCGCGACCAGCGGCGCAGCCTGACGCGGGGCGGGCGTCCGCGCGAAGAGCAACACCCCCAGGAGCGCCAGGGCCAGCCCGAAGGCGCCCAGCGCCAGGCCGGCGCGCGGCGGCTCCGGCGGGGCGACCCCCAGGCGCGCCGCGCGCAGGGCCTCGGCGAAGGCCGCCCCGTCCGCCAGGCGCTCGGCCGGCCGCTTGGCGAGGCAGCGCAGACAGAGCGCCTCGAGGGCGGGGTCGAGGGTGGGGATCAGCTCGCGCGGCGGTCGAGGGCGAGCCCGCGGGATCGCGCCCAGGGTCTGGGCCACGCTGCCGGGGAAGGGCAGCTCGTCGGTCAGGCCGAGGTAGAGCAGCACGCCCAGGGCCCACACGTCGCTGGCGGGCGAGACGCCGCGCCCGCGCACCTGCTCGGGCGACATGGTGTAGGGCGTGCCCACCGCGGCCCCGGTCCGCGTCAGCCGCTCCAGGTCCAGCGCCGTCGCGACGCCGAAGTCCGTCAGCCGCGCCCGCCCCTCGCCGTCGATCAGGACGTTGCTGAGCTTCAGGTCGCGGTGCACGATCCCCAGCGCGTGAGCGGCTCCGAGCGCGTCGCCCAGCTGCTCGAGCCAGTCGAGGCGCTGGGGCCGCGGGACCTGGCAGAAGAGCGCGCTCAGCGGCGTCGCGTCCGCGACCAGCTCGCAGGCGAGGTAGGGGCGCCCCTCCAGCAGGCCGGCCCGGTGGATCCGCACGATCCCGGGGTGCTCCAGGCGCGCCTGGAGCTCGCCCTCGCGCAGGAAGCGCGCGTAGGCCTGCTCGTCGAGGCGCCCCAGCAGCTTGAGCGCCACCTCGCGCCCGGCGTCGAGGTCGCGGCCTCGCTGCACGACGCCCGTCGCGCCCCGCCCGAGCTCCTCGAAGAGCTCGAAGCGCTCGCCCTCGCTCCCGCTGACCTGCCGCCCGCTCACCTCCCGAGGATACGCCGCGGGCGCCGTGATCGAGCTGGGCGGTCTCGCGGATCGGATCCGCCAGGGACGCTAGGGGTCTCCTCGAGTCTGGAGCGAACCGCATGAAAGAGGGGAGCTCTCGTCTCGGTGCGAGCCCTTCCTTCCGCGTCTCCCCGTAACCTCTCCCCATGCGCCGGTTCCTCCTCCCCCTCCTTCTCGCATGCGCGCTCCTGCCGCTCCTGCCGCTCGCGCCGCTCGCCGCGGCGGAGCCGGTGCAGGAGGCGCGCTTCGTGCTCGAGCTCGACCTCGAGGAGCGGCGGCTGCGAGGCGAGGGCACCCTGCGCGTGTTCAACCGCGGCGCCAAGCCGCAGGCGCGCGTCCCCCTGGTGCTCTACCCGGCGCGCTTTCGCAGCCTCGACCCCGAGATCACCGACCTCACCTTCCGCCGCTACTACCCGCGTTGGTTCGACCCCGGCGACATGAAGCTGACCCGCGCCGCGCTCGGCGGCGCGCCGCTGAAGCGCACGGACGCGACGCCGAGCGCCAAGACCCCGCCCGGCACGGCGCTCTGGCTCGAGCTGCCCCAGCCCCTCGCGCCCGGCGCCTCGCTCGACCTCGAGCTCGCGTTCGAGCTCGAGATCCCCGCGCGACTCGGCAGCTTCGGCGAGGACCGGGGCCGGGTCGTCCTCGACGGCGGCTTCCTCCCCTACGTCCCGGTCGCGGGCTTCCGCAGCCCGCCCGCCCGGACGCGCTTCGCGCTCGAGCTGCGCTCCCAGTCGAAGACCTCTCTGGCCGTGCTCGGACCGAGGCGACTCCCCCGAGGCAAGGGGAAGGCCGCGTGGGAGGGCTTCGCGCCGGTCCTCGCGGCGGGGCCCGACCTCGAGACCCTCGTCGAGCACGAGGCACGCGGCGAGCCGCCGATCGTGGTCGTGGCCGAGGAGGGGCTGCGGAAGCGGAGCCAGCGCATGCTCCGCGTCGCCCGCGAAGCCAACGACGTGCTCCGGCGCTTCCTCCCGGACACCGCGCCCCAGGGGCGGCTGCTCCTCGTCCAGGCGCCCCTGCGTGACCGCTTCACCCAGGTCACCGACGAGGTGGTCCTCGTCTCCGATCGCCTGTTCCGGCTCTTCCCGATCCTGCGCCCCTTCCACGAGGTGGACCTCGGGCGGGCCGTGATCCAGTCCCTCGTCCGCCAGCGGCTGGCCCGCCTCGAGCTGGGCGCCGATCGCGACTGGCTGGCCGAGGGGATCGCCTGGTGGGTCACGCGCGAGTGGGCCACCGGACGGACGGGGCTCAAGGGCAATCAGATCCGCCGCGGGCTCGACTTCTTCAGCTTCATTCCCGCCATCGACCAGCTGGTGCGCGCCCCGCGCTTCATCGGCTCGGACCTGTTCTACGGCAACTTCTACGAGCCCCAGGACGCGGTCCCCGACGCCTTCCCGCGCGCCCTCTCGCGCCGCGCGCGCGGGCGGGTCCCGATCGAGAAGCTGCGCGACAAGATCGGCGACGAGCCGCTCGAGGCCTACGTGCGGGCGCTCTTGAGCGACGAGGCGCCCGATCCGCGCCAGCGCGCCGCGCAGCTGACGGGCGAAGACCTCGGCCCCTTCTTCGCGCTCTGGCTGGAGGGCGGCGGCCTGCGCACGCCGCGCCAGGACCTCGGCCTCGAGGTCGAGACGATCCGGGAGTTGCCCGAGGGCGGCCGGCGAGTGCGGGTCACGATCCGCCGCGAGGACGCGGACCCGCGGATCGGCCAGGTCGGCGAGCCGGTGAGC